>WGFZ01000081.1 GCA_015491955.1 Nitratifractor sp.
AGAGTTTTAGTGGTGGGGCACACTGTTGTTATGAGTTTCATATTATATCTCTATCCCAAAATATGAAAAAACCTATTAATATACCCTTGGGCAATTTTGCTAATGTTGATTTTAAAGACCTTGATGGTGATGGTATTTTAGAGTGGATAATGTCAGATGACCAATACTCATATTATATGACCTGTTTTGCTTGTTCTGCTTATGTTCAAATAGTGGTAAATTATAGAGATGGTAAACTCTACTTACGTCCAAATCTCACCAAAAGATATACACGTAAAAATCTAAAAAATAGATTAAAGCAAGTTCGTATATATCTTGATAGTTATGGTGATATTGCTACTAAAAATCAGGAGAGATTCTCTTTAGCTCTTGATAACTTTTTGTACTATTTCTATTCTGGAGAGCTTGATAATGCTCTTAGAGTCATTCACGAACACTTCTCCTTTAAAAATAGGGCAGTTAAATTACTATTTTTATCATCACTCTCAGAAAGAATTTCAAATAGCTATTTTTGGAGTCAGCTTCTAAAGATAAATGGATTATCTGATGATAACTATAAGATAAAAGATATGTTTGCTATTGAAGAGGTGGCGAAAAAACTCTTTAATAAATTAGAGAAGATGAAGTAGTGATATGATTTTAAAAATCTAACTCCCAAAATAAGGGAGAATAGATTTATATATCAATAAGGATTTTCACCTACATAGTTTCCTGGAGGGTTATATCTACAAACTATCACAGCTCCACCTTTATAAGGTCCTTTTTTGTAAATAGCTTTTCCACAACCTAGATGTGTACTCTTTTTCCAAATCATCTGTGTATAGTGTCCAGTTTTAGAAGAGTATTTATCTCCATAGTGATAATATCTCTTTTCAGAGTACCAACTATTTATTGCATTTAAATATCCAGCTCTAGCAGATGTAGAGGCATATAGATTCTCTCCATAGATATTATTTCTATCGTGTTCAAATTTTCCTGTAGAGGCTAACTTATTTGCATAAGCTTGAGCTGAACGAGCAAGGCTTGAATCCCAAGACATCTTAGCACCCTTAAATACTTCAGCACGGATAGCATTGTGGCGATTAACTGCAGCTTGAGGTGAAGTTCCTTGAGTACTTGCTGTATTAGAAGAAGAACTATTATTAGTAGAACTATTTGAATTACTCTTATTGGTTGAACTATTTGAATTAGTGTTATTAGTTGAACTATTTTGAGTATTAGAGTTACTATTTGTTGATACTACTTGATCTACAATATTTGATACAGCAGTCGCACCAGCACCTCCACAGCCTGTTAATGTCATAGTTACTACGGTAACTGCAAGAGAGAGTTTAATTCTCATTAATAACTCCTTATCAGATTAGAGTGTACCCAAAAGCAAAGGTTGCTTATATTACTTAAAAATATTTTTATGAAAACTTAATTTGGTTTATAATATATAATATAAGCAGAAATTTTAACTAATCTAAATATAGTTAATCGACAGGACGATACTCCTTTTTTCTCTTTTTTAAAGCCTCTTTTTTCCTCTTCTCCATCATTACAGCGTCTTTTAACTCCTCCTCTCCATCAAATCTAGCTCCATCAAGAAATTTTGATTGGTCTTCAAACTGCCCACTCTTTAGACCCCAAAGTAGGGCAATAAGACCAAGTGCTCCTAGTAGAGTAGATACTCCTAGCATTAGTGCTATGATTGAATCACTCATTTTTATCCTTTTTTTAGTTTGATTCTCATAGAGTTTCCAACAACAAACAAAGAGCTAAGACTCATAGATAGGGCTGCTATAAGGGGATTAACATATCCAAGTACAGCTAGAGGAACAGCAATGGTGTTGTAGAGTACAGAAGAAGCTAAATTTTGTTTAACGTTTCTAAAAGTGCGTTTAGCTATCTTAAAGGCATCTGCTAAATGCTCGGGACGGTCTTCAAGTAAGACAACATCACTAACTTCAATAGCAATATCAGCACCACTTCCCATAGCAATAGCAATATCACTCTGAGCTAGAGCTATTGCATCATTTATCCCATCTCCTGCCATTACGACAATTTTACCCTCTTTATGAAACTTCTCAATATATTTTGCTTTATCTTGAGGGAGAAGCTGGGTATATATCTCATCTATACCAGCCTCTTTTGCGATACGTTTAGCAATACTTTCATTATCTCCTGTTAGCATTACAACTTTTACACCCTGCTCTTTTAGGGTTTTTATTGTCTCAAAAACACCATCTCTTAAACGATCTCTTAACTCAATAGTAGCAACAACTTTCCCATCAATAGCAAAGATAAATAGACTCTCTTGGCTCTTAAAACTGCAATCAATATTAAGACTTTGCATTAGAGCAATATTACCACCTGCTAATTTTGCCCCTTTATATTTACCTACTACCCCTTTAGCTTGTATCGCCTTAAACTCTTCAAGCTCTATAGGAGTTATATTTTCATAACGCTCTTTGAGATATTTTGCAACTCCTTGACTTATAGGGTGTTTACTATTTGATACAAGAGAGAAAAGGAGAGTAGGCTCAAAGCCATTTTGAGTATGAAAGCTAATTACACTAGGACGACCCTCTGTAAGTGTTCCTGTCTTATCTACTGCTAAAATATTACTCTTTGCTAGAGTCTCTAGTTGTGAAGCCTCTTTAAATAAAATACCTCTCTTAGCTGATTGTGAAATACCTACTAAAGTAGCCATAGGAGTAGCAAGTCCTAAAGCACAAGGACAAGCAATCACAATAACACTAATAGATACAATTAAAGCACGTTCAAATGAGCCACTGTACCAAAGCCACCCAGCAAATGTAAGGAGTGCAATAGATAATATTACTACAGAGAAGTATCCTGATATAACATTGGCAAGTTGTTCAAGACGAGGTTTTTTAGTTACAGCATCACTTAGTAGTTCAGTAATTTGGTGAAGGAGAGACTCATCAACTCTCTTTAAGACCTCATATCGAATGACAGAATCAAGACATATTGTTCCACTTAAAATCTCATCTTGTGGCTCTTTTAAAATAGGTTCACTCTCTCCTGTTAATGGACTCTCATCAAATAGGGCATTCCCTTGTCTAAGGACCCCATCAAGAGCTACCTTCTCACCAGGTTTTAACTCTATAATATCACCAACTTCAATATTCTCTATTGATACAAGAGCCTTTTCTTTATTTTTAACTACAGTTGCCTCTGTTGGCATAGAGCCTAAAATTTTATCAAGAGTATCAACAGCTTGACGTTTACTTAAAACTTCAAGATATTTGCCTACTAAAACAAAGGTAATAATCATAGTTACTGAATCAAAATATACTTCACCTTTTAGTGTAATCATCGCATATATAGAGTAGATATAGGCTAATAATGCACCAACTGATACTAGCACGTCCATATTTATAAAGCGATTTTTAAGTCCAAACCAAGCTCCACGAAAAAATATCCAACCGCTGTAAAAGAGTGTAGGGGTTGCTAAAATAAACTCAGCAATATTTAAAATATTCTTATGTCCTTGCTCCATACCAGTAAAATATCCAGCATATTGAGCGATTGCTATCCACATAATATTCATAGTAGCAAATACACCAACAAGAATACGTGAATAGTAGTCGTTACGAGTCTTTATAGCACGTTCTTCTTGGAGAGCTGGGTCGTAGGGATAGGCGTTATATCCAATATTCCTAATTGTTTCTATAATTTTAGATAAGTTTATCTGTTCTAAATCCCAGACAACTTTAGCTTTATTATTTGAGTAGTTTATAGTAGCTTCTATAATTCCATCTGTTTGGTGAAGAACCTTCTCATTTAGCCAGACACAAGCAGAGCAGTGAATACCCTCTATGATTAGATGAATCTCATTAAACCCCTCAGCTGTTTGGCGTACATATTTTTTATGAAAACCCTCTAGGTCAAAACGCTCTAAATCATCTTTTTTAGCCCTAGCTTTATCAGCTGGTTCAAGAGTCTGTTTACCTAGCTTATCATAGAATGTATCTAAACCTTCAGATTTTAGTAGATGATAGACACCTTGACACCCTTTACAGCAAAAATAGTGCTTCTCTTCGCCTTCATCTTCGATAATCATTACAGATTCATCAAATTCAAGATGGCAGTGGGTACAAGGGACTCTAGCCACGTATAAACTCCTTATTTATAATCAGATGATTCTAGCTAAAAAGGGTAAATCCTTTAGCAATGGCTAAAACGAGTAATCCTCCTGCAAACCCTGCTAGAGCATCATCTAACATTACACCAAGTCCACCTTTTATATTTTTACGAATCCAAGCAATAGTAGATGGACTCCATAATATAAATAGAAGATAGCTTAGTAAAGAAGAGATTAAAATAGTATATAAAATCCAACTCTTATTAGGTAGCCAGCTAAGAGCTGTTATACCAACAGACATAGCTACCCAAACTCCTACCATCTCATCAATAACAATCCAAGAGGCATTATGAGATATTCCACTATTTTCTACTTTATTAATTTCAAATATAGATATTACAAATGTAGCAAAAGTTAGGGTAAATAGAGTTTTAGCTCCTAGAGTAAAAATAATAGCTAAACCAACAAACCAAGCAATAGTAGTTGAGCTAATAGGTATAAGAGGTAAATATCCTAATCCTAAAAAGCTTAAAAATATTTTTGAATTTTTCATTCTATTTCCTATTTTATGTGAGTGAACCTGTTTGATATAGCTCCATCAATTTTACATAGAACTGCTCATCACTCTTTGGTTCTAGCAGACCACTACTTGGCATAAGTGAGTAGTATATCTCTTGTAAATTTCCAAAACGTTTAGGAAATAGAGCAGACAAAATACTAGCTGATAGCTCTTTTCTTACTAAAATTGGAGGGGGTAAAATTCCATTTTGAATTAGAGCCATAA
>WGFZ01000082.1 GCA_015491955.1 Nitratifractor sp.
ATGCTCCAAATCTTGACTGTGCTATCATCTGAAGCAGAGGCTAAAATATTGCCATCTGGACTAAATGCTACGGATTTTACTACATCACTATGTCCTTCAAAAGTAGCTAAGCAGTTGCCATCTATGCTCCATAGCTTGACTGTCTTATCATATGAAGCAGAGGCTAAAATATTTCCATCTAGGCTAAATGCTACGGAGTTTACTCTACTACTATGCCCTTCAAAGGTAGCTAAGGAGTTGCCATCTATGCTCCAAATCTTGACTGTATTATCCCATGAAGCAGAGGCTAAAATATTGCCATCTGGGCTAAATGTTACAGAGCTTACCCTCTCACTATGCCCTTCAAAGGTAGCTAAGCAGTTGCCATCTATGCTCCAAATCTTGACTGTATTATCCCATGAAGCAGAGGCTAAGATATTGCCATCTGGGCTAAATGCTACGGAAGTTACTACACTGCTATGACCTTGCTCTACTTTTGATATGAGGCTATTTTGAGTGGCTAAGTTGTAATTATGTTTGCTTGGTATAGAGATATTTGAAGATAGTAGTGTAACTCTATTAAAGAGTGTATCATTATGAGTAAGTATTTTTATATCTGTATCTTCAAAGTAGCTATCGGATAGATTGCATCTATTTAGAGTAAGATGCTCTATATTCACACTGCTCCAGTAGCTACCATAAAGCTCACTTTGGTTAATAACCATCTCATCTATTGATAGATTTTTGAAGTGATAGTTGCTTAGATTGCTATTTTTTATCTCCAACTTATCTACTTTTAGTCCAATTACAGATAGTAGATCAAGTGATAGTTTTAGCCAAAATTCATTTAACTCTTTTAGATGTGTATTTATCTCTTGATGGAGTCTTTTTTTATCCTGCTCTGTGGCATTTATTGCTATATCTATCAAAAATTGTCTGCTTACACTTGATATCCCTTTGCTTCCTGCTACTTTGCTCCAGTTATCAAATATATATAGAGCCAAAAAGTATTCTTGGAAAGATGTATGAGAAAATCCAAAATCCTCTTCTTTAAATCTAGCTAATAGTGTAGAGTTTCTAAGGTCTTGCTTGAGTATCTCTTTTGATTTATCTTGATACTCAATTAAATTATCATCACTACTTACAAGAGCCAAAAACCACTTATTGAGTCTATAAATAGGTAATGTTTGAATAGACTCTTCATACATCAAATATGCTAATTTTTTGAGTATATAGATTTTATCCATATCTTCAATTTGGTTTTTCTCTTCATCTCTAGCAAATGTATCTGCTACCAAAGCTTTATAAAATGAGGCTGTATTTAGTTTCTCTCCTTTGGCTTTGGCTCTTTGTAGCCTTGGCATAATATCTATAATTTTACTTAGCAAAAATGGACGAGATGCAATAGAAGCCAAATAGTCATCAGAGATTATATAACTTAGTACCCTCTCACTCTCATCTTTGCTAACTCTTTTTTGTAGAAACTCTCTCATATCATCTATACTTAGAGGCAACATATTCATAGCTATGTAGTGGGAGCTTTGTGTGCCTACTCTACCTTTACCCAAAAAGAAATTGTTTTGTTTGACATCTGTCTCAAAGAAGTGGTTACGGCAAGATAGTATTGTCTTTCCACTGCTTTGTTGAGGAGATATGACCTCCATTAAATTTTTTAGAAATTTATCCTGTTGCTCTTTGTTGTAATGCACCATCTTTTCATCAAGACCATCAATTATCAGCACCAATTTACCCTTGCTATGAAGCTTTATAATCTCATCGGCACTAAAATTTCTATTTTTACTTGTTCTTAAAGCTTCATATATAATATCTTGAATATAGGGAACTCTTTTTATATCTTTTTCATATATGAAACTATCTACATCTCTTAGGTCTATATAAAATGGAATGATACTATTGCTATCTTTTTGGTATCTATCCCAAAGATATTTGCTAAATAATCTTAGATTAAAAGTCTTACCCATACCAAAATCGCCTAAGAGTGCATAGAGTTTTTGAGGATATTTATCACTATCAAATAGCCAAGATTTAAGACTATCTTGGATTTTGACTCCCAATATTACTTTTTCCTCCTTTTCCTCTTTTGCAAACTCTTCTGTTTTGGTTGCTATTTGCTTCTCTTCTCCTTTATGATTTGAATAAAAGTCATCTTCTTTATATCTATCATCTCTTTCTAAAATGATAGGCTTTTCTAATTTTTTTTTAGGCAAAGTGTCATATATTTTTCTATGAGATAGACTCTTTAGAAGCTCAACTACAAAGAGTCTCTTATCCTTATCCTCGGCACAATCAGAGAAAAAAGCTCCTCCATTGGCTCTATCTTTTAGCATATAGATATTTCTTTTTAGTAGTTCCTTGGCAGTAGTTTTATATTTTTTCTTTAAGTTATTTATCTCCTCTTTTATATCTTGCATTGAGCCTACAAGACCTATTGGGAATACCTTTTGACTATCTAAGAGTATTGGTAGCTCTACTTCCATAATATAATCACTCTTTATGAAGTTTGTTGATATTAGAGTAAAGCCGTAATTACACTCTTCTAATCTCTTTTTAATTTCACTATCAAAATCTACTCCAATTGGAATATCTTTCATCTCCCAAATGCTAATTTCAAAATCAATATTATAGTTCTTTAAGGCTTTTTCCAAATAGCTAACAAAGGTATTTTTACAACCCAAATCCTTAGTAGCATAAGAGATAAAGATTTTAATCTTTTCATTAGAGACTCCAAAGGTATCTATGAATTTATCCTCTTCATAGCTTAGATTTGGAGTGAGTGTATTGTTTAGTCTCTTTGGCACTTTTGCAAAAAAGCAGACTCTATCTCCTATCTTGGATATCTTAAAATCAAACTCATCTTCGTAACTCTCTTGAAAATCTTCTATACTACTATTTAATCGAGAGATGAAATTCTCATAACCTCTTTTTGGATTTTTACTATTTGGCTGAGTTAGCTCTATGGCTTTTGGGTATAAGATACACCCATCATCATCTAAGTTATTTATTAGTGTCAATAGTCTATTTTTATCTTTTCCAGCTACTGCTTCATTCTCTATCAACTCATCTACAGCTCTTTTTATATCTTGGACTTTACTCATCTTGTGTTCCTTTATATCAAGATATAGAAATTATTACACAGATAAGCTTAAATCTATGAGTAACTCACAAATACTCACAAAAAAATAAATTGTTATAATATTTAAAGAGCAAAATATCTATTTAGTCATTATCGGTTTTGACAAAGAGGATAGAAGTGTAGTTTAGCCTCTAACTATTACTTACTCTATATACTCCTTAAAGCGTTTAAATAAAAAATATCCAAGAATAGCTGATATTACGCTATTTATAATAACAAGTCTCATATCTGAGCTTGATGGCATAGCCGATAGACTAAAGCCAGAGCTTTG
>WGFZ01000083.1 GCA_015491955.1 Nitratifractor sp.
AGAAGCACTCTCATCTTTCTTCTCAAGCTCTTTTGTATCTGCTTGAAGAGCCTCATCATCTTTTACAGCTGTTTTAAAATCTTTTATACCCTTTCCCAAGCCTTTTGCAAGTTCAGGAATCTTCTTTCCACCAAATAGTAGTACAATAACTCCCACAACTAATAATAACTCCCATCCACTAGGCATACCCATATTTTTTATCCTTTCATATATCCTATTTAAGAGATTAAACTCCCACTTATAAGGGATTTTTATTTGAAGATATTATACTAGAACTTTTTTAATAAGTTACTCTTACTATTTTTCAAGCCAAGATTGTCTAAAAGAGTCCAATCTCTTGTTACTATATTTAAATCTTGAAGCTTTAGCAATTGATATAAAGGCTTTTGTTGCTATATCTATATCATCATTAATTATTAAATAGTCATACTCTTCAATAGCTTGAATCTCATCTTTGGCATTTTTAAGACGTCTGTTTATAATCTCAATATCATCACTTTTACGATTTAAAAGACGCTTTTTTAACTCTTGAAGTGTAGGAGGTGTGATAAATATAGAGGTGATAGGCTCTGTTATACCCTCTCTTGCTAACCTATGACCTTGAACATCAATATCAAATATTACAAGTTTACCCTCATCTAGGGCTTTATGAACAGGTTTTAGCGAAGTACCATAGTAATTTCCGTGAACTTTGGCATACTCTAAAAACTCTCCATTTTTAATATCCTCTTCAAAATGCTCTTTATCGGTAAAGTAGTAATCAACTCCATCAACTTCACCATCTCTAGGAGAGCGTGTAGTTGTAGAGATAGAGAAGTAGAAATCTCCAATCTGATTTTTTGCATTTTGAATAATAGTACTTTTACCCGCACCACTAGGACCAGAGAGGATTAAAATTGCACTACTCATTACTTATCCTTTGGAAATTTGATTGAGATATTGATAGTAGCTCCTTGTAGAACCTTTTTACATTTTTTATTTTGAAGATATTTCATTAACTCAAAAAAATCATCTATATCAATATCCAATTTTTTATCTTCAGTAGCTATTAATTCCTCTTTTTTATCATAGGACTCATCTTCAATAATCTCTCCATCTAAGAAGGAGCGAATATATTTAAGGTCAGCTTCATCTAACATTTGATTCTCATCAAATTCAATCCCCTCATCTTGAAGAAAGTCATTAATAGTCTCATCTTCTAAAGTCTCTTCTTTTGTATTATCTTCTATAGCTCTTTTTATATCTTTTGGTAAAAAAGGCTTTTTAATGACTATATCATAGGGGTTATCCTTTTCTAAAAGTGATAGATTACCCAATAGAATATATCGTTGTACTAGTAGATGTTCCAATCCTAGATTTTCTATCTCTTTTAAAAAGTTATCCTCTTCTAAAATAACATCATAACGGTCAAATTTTGGAGTTTTTACTTGGTCTATAATCTCTAAATTACTATTTGGATATGATTTTATTGCCAATTTTACAAGCTCTTGAACTACACGATTTTTACTCAATAGTAAAATATTCATACTCTTTTTTTTACTCATAGAAGGTCTCTTTTTGTCATATTTGGAAATTTTAATCTATTATATCATTGAAGATTAAAGATTTTGATGGTTTGATAAAGAAGTAAGTGGTACACCCGATAGGATTCGAACCTATGACCTTCTGAACCGCAATCAGATGCTCTATCCAGCTGAGCCACGGGTGCATACTTTTTAGGAATTGAATCTTATCTAAAAAATTCTTAATAAAAGATAAAATTATACTTTTTTGAGAAGATTCATAGGTAAAAATAGCTTTTGAGCTTCTACATTGCCTATAAAAGTGTGATTATAGGGGTGTTCTAGTGAAAAAGTAGTAAGTTTTTCACATACTGATACTCTCTTTAGCTCTTTTGCATAATTACCAAATAGAATTAGCTTAGGCGATAGAGGCTCTAATTTATCTAAAAGTATCTTTATAAATTTTCTCCAAGCTTTTAGATGTTTACGTTGCTCTTTTGAAGATTCAAAGACAAGAGCCATATTTAGCAAAAGTACCCCAGCACTCTCAAAGTTTAAACGTAACTCATCTATCGAATCTATTAAATTACTCTTATCTATCTTTGAAATTGCACCTTGAGAGGTATCAACAATATCTAAATACCCATCAGCTACTAGAAGCATTTTTATAAAATTTCTAAGACTAGTTGCTCGATTGACCTCTTTACTAAGTCCTGTATCTGAAAATATACTTTTAACTCTTCCATCTATAAAAGCATATCCAGTAGCACTCTCTTTACGTGGGTATGGGTCTTGACCAAAAAGTATATATTGAATATCTTTTGGCTTAAATGAGCTAAAGGCTTTAAGTATCTTCTGCTTACTTGGGTGGTAACTATTTGAATTTAAGAGCCACTCTTGATACTCCTTATCAAGGCTATTAAGAGCAGGTAAGAGTATGCAATCCCACTCTCTGTCTATACCATTTAAGCGGAGTAAACTTTGCATTAAAAAGCCACTTTAGTAAATATATCAACTATAATCAATCCCAAAAAGGCAAAACCTAAATAGCCATTTACAGTAAAGAAGGCTCTATCAATTTGTCTAAAATCTTTATGTACTAAATAGTGTTCATAACCAAGCATTAAAATCGATACTATTACAGCTATTTGAGCAAATACTCCAAGTCTTGCATTTTCTACAAAAAGCTCCCAAAATATGATAGTTATGATATGTGAAAAAAAAGCTATATTCATACTCATTTTAGCTCCAAGTTTAGAGGGAATAGAGTGTAGATTGTGAGCTTTATCAAACTCCATATCTTGAAGACTGTATAGCAGATCAAAACCAGCAACCCAAAAGCTTACACCAATGGCTAAATATATTGACCATATAGGTATATCACCCTCTACGGCAATAGCTCCAGCAATAGGAGCAAGACCAAGCGATACTCCTAAAATAAGATGAGCTAAAGCACTAAAACGTTTAAAGAGTGTATATACTCCTAAAATTATTAAAATAGGAATAGATAGTTTTAGTGCTAAATCATTTATTGCCCAAGCTACCAGAATAAATCCCAAAGCATTGAGGAGTATAAAGCCAAGCATCTCTTGCTCACTAACTCTTCCATCAACAGAAGGACGATTTTTAGTACGCGGGTTTATGGCATCAATATCTCTATCAAGGTATCGGTTTACTCCCATAGCAAAGTTTCTAGCAGTAATTGAGGCTAGTACCCCAAGAATTAGGAGTCTCCAACCAAACCAGCCATTAGCAGATACAAGCATCGCTATAAAAATAAATGGCAAAGAGAATACTGAGTGTTTAAACATTACTAACTCTGAGAAGTTAGCTAATCTTTTTTTTAGTGATATACTCTTCAATATCTATCCTAATAGAGAATTTAAATTATGGGTGAGGGATTTTAATCTTAGAGTTAAGAGACCAAGCAATAACTAAAACCAAAACTCCAATTATCCAAGGTGAGTTAATTATATGGTAGCTATATAGAAGATATAAAATCCATTGTAAAATAGCACCAAGTGGAGTTGGAACTCCCTCAAAGTATTTCGAGACTCTCCCCGCATCAACTTTGAGATTAAAATCGACTAAACGTCGAAGTCCACTAATAATATAAAAGATAAATATGACTCCCAAAATAATCTCTTGAAAAGATGAACTCTTATCTAGGGCATAAAATAGTAAGAATGAGGGCATAATAACAAATGATAAGAAATCAGCAAAACTATCAACTTGTATTCCAAATTCAGTAGATAGTCCAAATTTTCTAGCAACTTTCCCATCGGCAATATCTAAAGCTCCAGCAATCCAAGCTAAGATAATAGCAGTAAAAAATTCACCCTTTTGAATAAAAAAAAGTGCTAAAACACCACAAGCAATATTTCCAAATGTAATGATATTTGCTAGATTAAAGTGATTATGTTTATCAAATAGATTCAAGCCTATGCTCCTTATCCTATCGAATAGTACGATAGTAGATTTTATCTTTTTGTGTTGTAGCATTTTTAACTTTTAGGAAGCTATCTAGTACAATAAAAATCATATTTTTAATTTCATATTTGGCACTCTCTACGCCAGTGATAGATACCCTCATATCAATCTTCCTATTTTTATCAAGTAGTCGTTTTATAAAGTAGTAACCACCATCTACTTTAGTCTCTTGACAAAGTAAAATATATACTCCTCTTTTAGAATCAATTTTTAATAAAAGGTCTGTTTGGCGTTTATTCTTCTTTAAAAATGAGTGAATCTCATCATCTGAAGCTTGTATAGTAATAACAGAAAAACTACTAATTCTTCTAGTTGAAACTAAATGGCAAAGTAGTTCAAGTGGAAGCTTACTCTTTTTATAAAATTTTAATGCAAACTTAAGACTGTTCTCTTTATAGACTCTCTTCTTATCACTCTTCCTTCTCATTTTGAATCTCTCCTTTAGACTTTTAAATAGTATAGCATATCAATTTTATTGAGATTATGCTAAATTTTAATAGTAGAATATATATATTTCATCAAGAATAAGATGAGTCTATTTAAACTTTTCATAAAGTTGCTTTGGTTAAAATGCCACCACTATTTTAATGGGCCCTTAGCTCAGCTGGGAGAGCGCCACGCTGGCAGCGTGGAGGTCACCGGTTCGATCCCGGTAGGGTCCACCACTATTCCCAACCATCATTTTTAGATCTATTTCTATGTTTATCTTTTTTATAACTGTTATTATTTTTCATCTTCTGTAAGCGATTTAAACTACTCATTTGAATCTCTCTCATCTCTTTTAAGCTTTGAGAGTTAAAACTATCACTATTTACTATATTAAATAGTTTTCTATAGTACTCTTCACTTCTCTTTAGATATTCACTATCAAGTCTAATAGGTTCTAATGTATCAAGTTTATCTATTAGTTGCTTAAAACGTTTACGAAAATCTAAAGCAGATGTTTCGGAGTGCCTAAGCATCCGAAAAAGGTTTTTTCCAATCTTTTCTAAGTGAGAAATATACTTTTGCCGTTGATATTTCTCAATCTGCTTAGGGGTATATCTTGAGTTAGAACCCAAGTTTATTTCTCAATAATTACAGGAGTCCCTGGTTTGATAGCACTCCATAACCAGTCAAGATCACTATTAGTTAGAGCAATACAGCCATTTGTCCAGTCGTGTTCAAGTGTATAGCTATCTCCATGTCCATCACGATTCCAATATGGCTGACCGTGGAATGTAATATAGTTTCCAGGATTTACACCAAGCTTCTTAGCTCTTGCTCTATCTTTGGCATTTGGATATGAGATAGTCATTGCCCTATATTTTAAACTATGACAACGTTTATCAACAATTCTATATGAGCCTATAGGTGTACAAAAATCTCCCGCTTTTACTTTAGCACCTCTACTCATAGTATTTTTACCAAGAGATGCCCTAAATGTCTTAATTATATGACCCTTGTGATATACATATACTTTATGTTCGTGCTGTTTAATGACAATCTTATCAGCTGCACGATCAGGACGAAATGCAACAGGTTTACAATCACGTGAACTATAGTGTCCCCCACTCTTTCCAGTAGGAGCCATTGTACAGCCTCCAAGCCACAAGATAGCAGTTGTAATAGCAAAGATATAAAACTTTCTCATACATATCCCTTTTTATTAATTAATTTGGAGTATTTTATCATAGAAAATATTTTTAGTAGTATAAAATTTAGGTAAATGTAGTAGATATTACTCTCCTCCTTTAAAACAAGGATAAAAAAGGAGGAGTATAATGAGTCTTATTTATTAGCTGTAGCTTTAGCCGCTTCAAGAGCCTCTTCATAGTTTGGTTCTTCAGTAATTTCAGGAACTAATTGCTTATATGCAATATTCCCTTCAGCATCAATTACAAAAATTGCACGAGCCATTACACCAGCAAGAGGACCCTCATCAACAAGTACACCATAAGCATTAGCAAAATCTTTATTTCTATAATCAGATACTACTGTTAGGTTTTCAATACCTTCAGTTGAACAAAAACGCTTAGACGCAAATGGAAGATCCATTGAAACAACTGTAACCTCTAAACCTTCAATTCCAGCAGCTTGATTATTAAACTTAGTAGTCTCCATTGCACATACAGGAGTATCAAGAGATGGAACAGCGATAATTAGCTGAGCCTTATCTTTTGCTCCACCTACAGTAATATCACTTAAATCATCAGATTTAACCACACTAATCTCAGGAGCTTTATCTCCTACACTCTTCTCATCTCCAGCTAGTTTTACTTCATTTCCCTTTAGAGTAACTGTTGCCATACTATCTCCTTAAATATTAGATTTTATTACGACTACCTTGATTTAGGTAGTGCATTGGAGGAAGTATATCTTAATTTGGATAAAAATAGTCCTATTTAAAATAATAGATATTTTTTTATAAAAAATGTTACCCAAAGAGACACCTTAGCTACATAGCAGGGATTCTTGGAATTTTACCTAGCTTTGAATTACGACAGTACCAGCCCCAACCCTTCTTGAGCCAATGTCCAACTACTGGCATAGGAATCATCTTTCCACCTTTATTGTCTCTATATACAAATGCAGCCCCATCACCACTATCCATTACACATAAAATATTTATATGCTCTAAATAGCCCTTTCTCTCCTCGCTACCCTTTACTATAGCTTCAATATTAAAAGCTACATTTCTAGCCATCACCTCTGCTATATGCCCTTGCTTTGCACGCCAATTAGGTCCATCAAGAGCACAAGAATCACCAATAGCAAATATATTATACTTCTCAGCTGTCTCATCAAAATCGTGCATAACTTCACAATAGTCATTAATCTTAATAAGCCCTGCTTCATTTAGAGGTAAATCTGAATTTTCAAATACTTTATGCCCTGTTCCAGCTGGAATAAACATTGTAAAATCACTCTCAAGTTTACTATCATCTTCAAAAATAATACCATCGGCTTCAAAATTTTTAATCTTTTTACCAAAATGCTTTTTGATATTTAATTTTTTAAAGAAAATATCCATCATCTTCAGAGCCTGTTCTCCCATTCTAGCTCCTGGAGAATCCATAGGTGCAAAGAATGTTAGCTCAAAATTATCTCTAATACCTAGTTTTTTTAGTTGATTGTGAACATTGAAAAGTAGCTCAAAGGCTGGACCTCCTCGAACATTACTAGGATCTTTTGGATTACCTCCAAATCCCATAGCAATCTTTCCACTACCCTTTTTAATAAGCTCATCTAAACGCTCTTTTATCTTTAAAGACTCTTCTGGCTTACCACAAATTGATAGAAAATTCTCATCTCCATTATGTTTAATTTTGCCACTACCTATGGCAATTACTAGATATTCACCCTCATAAATTCCATTTTTCCCGATAGCCTTATGCTCTTTAGATATAATTTGTGTAATTTCATCGATTACAAGATTAAAGCCGTGAGCCTCTTGAATCTCTTTTAATGGAACACAAATTTTTTCAAAAGGTGTCTCTCCTGTGGGAATCCAAATGGAAGTTGGATATATATAAAAGTAGTCTCTATCACTTACTAGTGTTACAGAGAAACCTGCTTTTCTTAAAAATATTGCACTCTCAACACCAGCAAAACCACCACCTAAAATCAATACTTTATCTCTTTTAGTCTCCATTTCATATCTCCTTTATAATATAATTTTTTATTATTATAGTTATAAGTTTGAATTTTTTAGCCTAAAAAAACCCCTCACAGCCTTAGAGACTGAAGGGGTTTAAGATTTAGAAAAAATTTTATTTTTTCTCTTTTGCTTTTTGTACTAAGTCATAACGAGGATATACAAATACACTTTTACGTGTAACAGATACCACCTTAGGAGCATCTATAGCATAGGAGTGAATTGTAATAGGTATAGGTGTATCCTTTCTA
>WGFZ01000084.1 GCA_015491955.1 Nitratifractor sp.
AATATCTTTAAAGCCTTTATCTTTTGGAAGTTTAGGTGTAAGATTAATTATATCTTCTATATCAATATCAAGTCCTCTAGCAATATCAACAAGTTCCCAACCATTATAAGGTAGAGCAGGGTGAGTAGGAACGACTCGTCCCTCTAGGGTTACAAATGTTCCCTCTTGTTGATTCATAGCTGGTAAATCTATATCACCATCTCCTAAGGCACTGAGTGTAAAGTCTCCTATGGTATTGATTCCTACTGTATAACCTTCTACTTTATCATCAAGCTCACAGACTAAAGAGATACCTAAGCTATTAGATGCTGGAGGAATTATTAAGAGTTCAAATTGAGTATATCTTTCAATGGTAGCTAATAGTTTAGCAATATTTTCAGCCTCTGGGTGGTTGTAGAGATCTTCTCCTACTATTAGTGTAAAGTTTTTTCTTTTCCATAGTGTAAGTTTAAGATGCTCCAGCTCCTCTTCCGAGACATTGCTCTCAGCACTTAAATATCCAATATCAAGCTCTTTTAAATACTCAACAATCTCTTTAGGTGCTTTGGAGTCTTCAATAAGAGTATAGGCTAGTAGGGCAATGACTCCCTCTTCACTTCCTGCTTCATATTTTATAAATTGTGTTACTTGATTTTGTAATCTTGAATCTTCTATTGGGTGGCAATATACAAATTGAGCTTTTTGATGACTAGTTGCATTAGCAATAGCAAATTTTACCATTGGAGCATCATCGTAAATACGACTTCCTATACTTAAAATTACTCGGCTTTTACGTATAGATTCAAGATTTGCAGATGGTAAACTTCTACCAGAAGCCTTTTGATAAGCTCTTAAAAATTTTTGATAGCCATACGCCTCATCACAAACAAGTTTTGCATCAATCTTATTTGCAATTTGCCTAAGTAAAAGAGTCTCTTCATTTGTTATAGTTGAAGCAAAGCGGATTGTTTTTGCTTTTTTAAAGGCTTCAATAGCCTCATTTAACTTTTTAGGATTTTTTGTGGCTTTAGAATTTTCAAAATCATAGGCAAAACGTCCAGCTCCACATAGAGTAGAAAATTCAAAATCATTAGTAACACGGTATATTTTCTCTTCGGGATTATCAATACTTGTGTGTTTCACATTATAATAGAGCTGACAACCTGCCGAGCAGTGGCTACAACTTGCTGGAATTTTATCTAGTTCCCAAGCATTAGAAGTATATTTGAAATCACTGCTAACTAAAGCACCAACAGGACATACAGCCATACACTCACCACACTGTGAACACTCATCTAAATCTCTAGTATTGACAATAGTTGATTTATAACCACCTGTCTCAATAGCTAAGGCATTATCCCCAATAATCTCAGTACAAGTTCTAACACACTTTTCACACATTATACAAAGAGATGGGTCATAACTTATAAAGCCCCAATTTTGAGTTGGACGATGTTGATCTTTTGCTGAAAAGCTCTGTTTATCTACTGCAAACTCTAGGGTTTTATTTTGAAGATCACACTCTCCACTCTTATCACAGACACCACACTCAAGAGGGTGGTTTACATCGTAGAGTTTCATAATATTTTGACGTTCACGAAATAGTGAATTGGTATTAGTTTTTATCTTTGCTCCCTCAACTGCCTTCTCTTGGCAGGAGAGAATCATTCCATCAACCCCTTCGACTTCAACAACACACATACGACAAGAGCCAATAGGTTCAACTTTACTAAGATAGCACATTGTAGGGATATAGATTCCATTTTCACGTGCAGCTTGGAGGATAGTATTACCTTGATGTGTAGTTATCTCTTTTCCATCTATTGTTAGTGTTACCATTTTGGGCATATCTTTTACTTCACGCATATTACACCGCCACCATTGAAATATAGTAACATCTCATACAACGCTCAGCCTCAGCAATAGCCTCTTCACCAGTAAATCCTAAATTAACCTCTCTATTATTATCACTACGTTCATCAACTTCTAACTTTTCGCTAACTTGTCTAGGGATACCTGGCATCCAGCCACTAATCTTTTCAGATTTATCATAAACTTTAAATCTATTTAGATGGTCTTCCATAATTTCATCATCTGTTAGGCTTACTTTCCCATCATAGATATAGCGACTTATAACAGAAGAGGCTCTCTTTGCTTGACCTACCGCATTTACAATAGTCATAGGACCATATTCACAATCTCCAGCGGCAAAGAGTCCAGGGCGACTAGTCATATAGTCTCTTCCATTGGTTAGTAGGGTATTCCAACTTGTTAGTTTTAAATCCCACTCCTTTGGAAGAATATTAAGGTCTGCTGCTTGAGATACAGCTGGAATTAACCAATCACACTCAATTTCAAAATCAGCTCCTTCTATCTTCTCAAGCTTAGGACGTCCACCATTTGGGTCTGGAACAAGTTCATATCGATTGACTATCAGTTTTTTGAGTTTATTATTCTCATCTACAATACGCTCAATAGCTGAATGGAATATAAACTCTACACCCTCTTCAACTGCTTCGTGGTACTCTTCGTAGGTTGTATTTCTAATAATTGTCTTCTCATCTCGACGATAGAGCATAATAACCTTTTTAGCACCTTCTCTAATTGAGCAACGCACTACGTCCATAGAGGTAAAACCACCACCAACACATACTACTGTACTATCTTTTAGCTCCTTAGAGGCAGTTTCACCTATACCATATTTATTCCAAAGATTTACCTTATCAAGCATAGAGATTGCACCCCAGTAGCCCTCCATATCTTCACGTTCATTCTCGGCACGTACTTTTTTGGAGAGTCTTGTACCAAAGGCTAATAAAACAGCATCATACTCTTCATCAAGCTCTTTTAGACGTTTATCATCTACGCGGTGATTACTATATACATCAACAGCTTCAAGAGATGTAACAAGTTCAATATCTTTATTATATTTATCAATTGGCATTCTATACTCAGGAACACCAACAGCTACTTCACCCCCTAATACAGGAAGTTCTTCAAAAATATCTACTTTTATACCCTCAAGCCCTAGATAGTATGCAGCAGTAAGTCCTGCAGGTCCAGCTCCTATAATAGCAACCTTTTTACCGTCATTACGTAGAGGTTTTGGCTCTTGAGGGTGCAAAAAGCCTAGATTATGGTCTGTTTCATAATCAGCTCCTAGACGTTTAAGCTCCATAATAGATATTGGCTCATCAAGGTTTGCTCTTCTACAAGCATCTTCACAAGGGTGAGGGCATACTCTACCACAAGTATGAGCTAGTGGCATTGTTTGGCGTGTAGCTTGTAGTGAATCTGTAAAGACCATATCTCTTACGCCCTCAATATAGGCAGGAATATCAACATGAGATGGACACATATCCATACAAGGAGCAGTTACTTTTGCAATATAGTTTATTTCATTATCATAGTGAATAGATTTTTTTTGTTCAGTAATACAGTTATCAAACTGCTCTTTATAAAATTCCATCAAATCGAGAATTGGTTTTGGAACAGTTCTTCCAATTTCGCACTTAGAAGTTAGCATCATTGTCTGAGATACTTCTCTTAGATGCTCCATATCCTCAAAGCTTCCTTCTCCTCTTGCAATTTTGTCTAAAAGGTCATAAAGGATTCGTCCACCCCAACGCCCTGGAGCACACCGTCCACACGCTTCGGAGTATTTTTGATAGGTTGAGGCGTACTCTGTTGCTAAACGTACAGCATCAATATCACTATCAAAAATTGCAACACCGTCCCAGCCAATAAAGGCTTTAGATGCAGTATCCCCATCATAGGTCTCAGGTAGTTTAAAGGCGGACTCTTCCCACTCTTCTTGGGGCTTATTGCGATTATCAATCTTCTCATTTCGCCAAGTGGAAAATAGCACTTTTGCCATTAGTTAGCCTTCCTCTTAACTACAATAGTCCAATCTACTTCATTAAATTTAAGAGAATTCATTAATTCGTGTCCAGACTCTTTGATAATATCCGCACTCTTTTGAATCGCTGAAAAATCACCTATCTCAAAAAGGAATATTCCTACCTCTTTAGGTTTTAAATCCTTTTCAATTAGTTCAATCATACGGTCATAGAAGTTCTCTTTGAGATGTCTTAAATCATATCGTTTCATACTAATTCCTTTCTAACCGTTAGAGCTATCTATCAACTTCACCGAAGACAATATTTGTACTTCCAATGATAGTAACCACATCAGCAATATATGTACCTGGCAGAATATCTTGAAGTATTCCTGTATGGAAGAAACTAGGAGCTCTAGCTTTTAGGCGGTAAGCATAAGGTTCTCCTTCACTTCTAATCCAAAAACCTAATTCACCTTTAGGAGATTCAGTTGGTGCATATACTGTACCCTTTGGTGGACGCATTCCTTGAGTAACAAGTACAAAGTGTTGCATAAGAGCATAGTTTTGAGTCATTATCTCCTCTTTTGGAGCAGATATATACCGAGGAGAGTGTGCCATAATTTGAGAGTCAGTTTTTGAGTACATATCAATTAACTGTCTTAATATTTTTACTGATTGCTTCATCTCTTCCATATATAGACGGTAACGTCCATAACTATCACATCTATCACTAATAGGAATATCAAAATCTAGCTCATCATATAGCTCATAAGGCTCCTCTTTACGTACATCATAAGCTATTCCAGAACCTCTGAGCATAACTCCTGTACAACCCCACTCTAAAGCTTGTTCAGGTGTAACAATACCTATATCTTCTAAACGCATTTTCCAAATACGATTTTCAGTAAGTAAATCTTCATATAGTTTAATTTGTTCAGGAAGACGCTGGATAAAATCGCTCAATTGGTTTAGCCAACCATCTGGAATATCCAAAGGTACACCACCAATACGTACAGCAGAGTGAGTTAGTCTAGCTCCACAGTAATCTTCCATTAAGTCCATTGCAAATTCACGTTCACGGAAAGCATATAAGAAGATTGACATAGCTCCAACATCAAGAGCGTGTGTAGCTAAGAAGAATAGGTGAGAGATAATTCTATTTAGTTCGAGCAACATAGTACGAATTACTTGAGCTCTGCGAGGAACTTCTAAGCCAATTAAACGCTCAACAGATAGAGCAAAAGCGTAGTTATTAGAAGTTGAGGCTATATAGTCCATACGGTCTGTTGTTGGCAAGAACTCATTATATATCATATTCTCTGCCATCTTCTCTATTCCACGATGGAGATACCCAATATCAGGATAAGCTTTTACTACTTGCTCTCCATCAAGCTCTAATACTAAGCGTAACTGACCATGTGCTGAAGGGTGTTGAGGACCAAAGTTGATCACCATCGTATTGTCGTCACGCTCGAAATTGAGGTTTTCAAAAAAGGGTCTAAGTTTATTTGGTTGCTGTTGCATGACGGCTCCTATTTTCTTTTGTCCATAACTTCGTGAGGACCTTTATTGTAGTTCGAGAGGAAATCACTACTATATTCTATAGGGGTTTGAGTCTTATCGACCAAATCTGGATTTGCATTAAATGGAACTTCGTGTCCTACACGAGAGAAACGCTGAGTATCATAACGGTCAATACGTGCAGGGTCGCGTAGTTCTGGTCCAATAATATCTCTATACTCTTTTCCAAATATTTTATCAACCTCATACCAACTAGCAAACTCATCTCCTTCTAGTGGATAAGTTTTAAGAAGAGGGTGTCCTTCCCAATCATCAGGCATAAGAATACGTTTAAGATATGGGTGATTATTTACAACAATTCCAAACATATCATACATCTCTCGCTCTGCAAATTTCGCCATAGCATAAAGAGGAACAATACTCTCAATTGCTTGACCTTTTTTTATACGAGTTAAAAAGCGTACTCTCTTTGCCTCATTGAGATTTAACATTTGATAGAATATTTCAAACTCTCCATCTTGAGCTAGATAATCAATGGCACTTAGTTCTGAACACATTGCATATCCACAATCTTCTTTGAGAGTTTTGAGTGCCTTGATATTATCTTCAGGACGGATATGAATAACTAATTGACCAATCTCTACGTATGAATCAAGTACCTCTACTACCTCTTTAACCTTTTGAAGAACATTAGTAAAATGTGTATCTTCATCTACGCTTAGGCGAGGTACTTGTGGAGCTACCCAAAATCGGTCTGTATATTTAGCTTTACCTTGAACATTGTCTTTAGGGGTATATTTTCTCATCAGACAAACCTCTGTAGTTTTCGTTTTTTCATATCGGCCGATTCACGGCGAATCTTTTTTTGTAACATCATCATTGCATATTGAAGTGTCTCTGGACGAGGAGCGCAACCTGGAAGATATATATCAACAGGAATAATTCTATCGACTCCTTGAACAGTTGCATAAGTGTTAAACATTCCACCTGTATTTGCACAAGAACCCATAGAAATAACCCATTTTGGCTCTGCCATTTGGTCGTATAGACGACGAGCAAACTCTGCATGTTTTTTAGATAGAGTTCCAGCTAAAATCATAACATCAGCTTGACGTGGAGATGCACGAAAGATTACTCCCATACGGTCAAAGTCAAATCTACTTGCTCCAGATGCCATCATCTCGATAGCACAACAAGCAAGTCCGTAAGTTAAGGGCCAAAGTGAGTTTGAACGCCCCCAGTTTAATAGTTTATCTACTGTAGTAAGAGCTACAGGTAAGCCTCCTGATGAGGCATAGTTTACTTGATGCTGTGCCATTCAAGTGCTCCTTTCTTCCACGCATATATAAATCCAATAGCTAATAGGAGAATAAAGAGAATCATCTCTGTAAATCCAAACCAACCCAAAAGTTTAAAGTCGATTGCCCAAGGGAACATAAAGATAATTTCTACATCAAATAGAATAAATAGCAGTGCTATTAGATAAAACTGTGTAGAAATCCTATTTGGTTGTTTATTTGGCTCTGGTCCACACTCATAAACTGAGAGTTTTAACTTTTCTGTATCAAGCCGAGCTAGTCTTCTACTCACAAAACGTGCTAAAAACAGTGTAGCTGGAAAAGCTACTAGTGTTAGCACGAAGAGAACGAAGACACCGAAGTAGGGATGATTACTCACCATATGTGTCATGACCTTACCCTTTTTTTGAGAATACTGTGTACAAGATGCTCCATATTAACAGAAAGTTATTTAAAGCACTTTACACTCTATAAACATAGTATAAAAGCTTGAGATAGTGTAACTATGAGAAACATAGAAAAATATTAAAGTATTAATTTTTTTTAAATAAATATCAATTTAGTTAAGAGCTTAATTTGAGATATACTATGTTTTATGAAAATTAAACGTATTTTTCTTAAGACACTTGGTTCTTATCAATATATATCAAGAATGTTACCTGCTAGTTGTCGTTACTATCCTACTTGCAGTGAGTATGCAAAATGGCAGTTTGAATTTAATCGTTTAGACCTTGCTTTTAGCTCAACAGCTTTAAGAATATTAAGGTGTAATCAACTCTTTGCTGGAGGGATTGATTATCCAAAAGTAAATTGGACTCCACCACCTTTGGCTATGATGGCTAATTTACACTTTTGTAACTCAGCAATATCACCACTTTCACAAATTAATCCTACTGATAGTCAAATATATATAAAATATTGGATAGTTCCTATAAGAGGTGGTAAATATCTTATTTTAAAGGCTTTTAATGACTGAGATTGTTTTAAATGAACCCTTAGATATGCATCTTCATCTACGTGATGGTAAGATGCTTCAAAGTGTTGCACCTTTGAGTGCTTATAGTTTTAGTGGTGGCTTAATTATGCCAAATCTTATTCCTCCTATAACAGATATTGATATGCTTCATAGCTATAGAGATAGAATAAAACAAGCAATAGGTGATGAGAAATTTTTACCTTATATGACACTTTTTTTTAAGAGTAATTACGATAGAGATTTTTTAGCCTCTGTTAGTGATGAGATTACAGCAATCAAGTTATATCCAGCAGGAATTACAACTAATAGTGAAGGTGGAGTTCAAGGTTTTGATATAGATGAGTTATCTCCTACCCTTGGTGCAATGAGTGATTTAGGTATTCCTCTTTGTATTCACGGAGAGAGTAGTGGCTTTGTAATGGATAGAGAAAAAGAGTTTATTCCTATTTATGAGAGTTTAGCTAGAGCATTTCCAAATTTGAAGATTGTAATGGAGCATATTACAACAGCAAATAGTGTAGAGGCATTGGATAGATATGAAAATCTATATGCAACTATTACACTTCATCATCTTTTAATTACTCTTGATGATGTGGCGGGGGGTATGCTTCAACCTCATCTATTTTGTAAGCCAATTGCAAAGCGTCCAGAAGATAGAGAGGCACTTCGTAGAGTAGCTTTTGAAGCTCATCCTAAAGTTATGTTTGGCTCGGATAGTGCTCCTCACCCCCAAAATGCAAAAGAGGCTCCAGGGTGTGCGGCTGGAGTCTTTACTGCTCCCATAGCTCTACCGGCTTTAGTAACACTTTTTGAAGAGTATGGGGCTTTAGATAATCTTCAACGTTTTGTAAGTGATAATGCAAAAGCGATATATGGCATCAATCCTCCTACTAAAGCTGTAACTCTTACTAAAGAGCTTATGAAAGTACCTCAAAAGTATGGAGAGGTCGTTCCCATGTATGCAGGAGAAGAACTCTCTTGGAGTATCTCATCTATAAATTATTAAAGGATTGGTACATCAATGGAGAAAATTAATGAATTTAAAGAGGGTTATGAGCATTTTAGAAGTGTTAAATTTAGAAATAATGAGGAGCGTTTTAAAAAGTTAGTAGAGGAGGGACAAAAACCTAAAGCTCTTTTTATTGGCTGTAGTGATAGCCGTGTTATGCCGGCACTTATTACAGGAAGTGGAGTTGGAGACTTATTTATTGTACGTAATATTGGTAATTTTGTTCCTCCATTTGCTCCAGATAATGATTTTCACTCTACAGCTTCGGCTATAGAGTATGGAGTTAGTCATCTTGAAGTGAGTGATATTATTGTCTGTGGACACTCAGATTGTGGAGCAATCAAAGAGCTTTTTATACCTCATAAAGTTACTCAAGAGAATATTCATACTATTAAATGGCTTGAGCTTGGTTCTAGGGCAAAAGAGCTAACACTTCATCATTTTCCAAATGCTTCAATTGAAGAACAACGTGATTTTACAGAGAAGGTCTCTGTATTGTTTCAGCTTGATAATCTATTGACATATCCTGCGGTAAGGAGACGTGTAGATGAGGGGACTCTTTTCCTACACGCTTGGCACTATAATCTTGCAAATGGAGAGATACTATATTATGATGAAGATGAACTTGAATTTAAACATTTAGGAGAGTAGAAGTGATATACAACTCTATTGATGAGACGATAGGGAATACACCACTTGTTAAGTTAGATTATTTAGATACTCAAGCAAGTATCTTGGCAAAAGCTGAATATTTTAATCCTGCTTCTAGTGTAAAAGATCGTGTAGCTAAGGCTATGATTGAAGGTGCTATAAGACGTGGTGAGATAGATGAAGATACTGTAATTATAGAGCCAACTAGTGGAAATACAGGAATTGGTTTAGCACTTATTTGTGCTGTTCGAGGACTTGAATTGATTCTTACTATGCCAGAGTCTATGAGCTTAGAGCGTCGTAAACTTCTTAAACATTTAGGGGCTAAAGTAGTTTTAACTCCAGCTTCAGAGGGTATGCAAGGCTCAATAGATGAAGCAAAGCATTTAGCTCAAAATTTTCCAAAGAGTTTTATTCCTAATCAATTTAGTAATCCCAATAATCCAGCTATTCACGAAGAGACAACAGCTAAAGAGATTCTAAAAGATACAAAAGGCAAGATTGATATATTTGTTGCAGGTCTTGGAACTGGTGGAACTATTAGTGGAAATGCAAGAGCCTTTAAGGCTTATAATCCAAATATAGAGATAGTAGCCCTAGAGCCAAAGGATTCTCCTATTATTACTCAAAATAGGGTTGGTTCTCATAAAATTCAAGGTATTGGAGCTGGATT
>WGFZ01000085.1 GCA_015491955.1 Nitratifractor sp.
GACCACTACTTGATACTCCTAGAAGTGAAATAGAAAAGTATCTAAAGACAAAAGAGATTTATCACTTTTTTGATGAGAGCAATAAAGAGTTAAAATATGAGCGTAATAATCTAAGACCGATACTTAATCCACTCATCAATGACTACTCATCTAATATAACTAAAACTTTTAAATATTTAGAAGAAGAGAGTGAAATAATACTAACAAATTCTTCACTAAAATATAATAGAGAAAAACTCCGTATATATTATATTAATAATCAAAAAACTATATCCATAGTAGCTTCTCAAGCTCTAAAAGAGTTAGGATACTTGCTTAGTAGAGCACAAAGAGAGATTTTAAATAGTAAAAAAAGTATAGTAGCAGGGAGAAAATGGGTAGTTGAATTTAAAAATGATAGACTCTTCATAGCTCCATATATTCAAAAAGCTCCACCTATGCCAAAAGAGTTTAAAGAGCAGTGTCGTATATATAAAATTCCAGTAAAAATAAGACCATACATATATAAAGAGGGTATAGAAGTAAAAGATTTAAAAATATGATAGTAGAACAAAATGACTAAAGAAGTTAAAAAAGTAAATATATAAATAGGCTTAGGTTCAGACCAAAGTCTGAGCCTAAGTAAGTGTATAAGGATTAAAACTTGTAGTAAGCCTCAACACGTACACGTTGCATTTTAGAACTACTAAGAGTAGGATGATTTTTATAGTTAGCATAACGATACTCTACATTAGCATCAACACTACCAACTTTAAATTTATATCCAAGGCGTGTACCCCAAGCGTGTCCGAAAGGTCCACCATAGTTAGCATAAGCCAATTCACCATAAGCAGTACCAATACCAACCTTATAATCAGCATTCAAACGAACAACATTTTGAGTTGCTGGTGTAGAACCAGATAAGGCACCAAGAGCATCACCACTACCCTTTAGGAATCCACCAAGAGCATCACCCCAAAATGCACTTGTACCACCCATATTCATAGTGTAGCTACCTTTGTTAGCATGAGCAAGAGTCAATTTAACATTACCATTACCCTCATTGAAGCTCTTACCGATATATGCAGCTGCACCCCAAGTAACTTTCTTAGCAGTAACTCTACCACCAACATAAACTAGTTGTAATCCAGTACTTATACCACTATCAAACTTACTCTCTGCAGATGTCCATAGAGAATAGACATTTTTACTACCTGAATAATTAGGAACATAATAAGCACTCATAGAGAGAGTTGTATTAGGAACCCAAGATTTGTTGATACCAGCTAACATAAATAGACCATCTCTACCAATATGGCTAGCTTTATTGTTTTGTACACTATTTCTAATCCACGCAGCTGCAAGTGTTGTACCAGGAAGAGAAGTATTAGCAACAACTACACCCTCAAAGCTGTTATCAATTACACCTACACTTCTATAAGACCATGCCCAAGGAGATACAGCTTTAGGAAGTGCTTGACGACCAATCTTAACAGCAGTATTACCATTAGTATAAGTTAGATATAGCTGAGATAGCTCACCGTCATTTAGTTGATTACCAAGAACTGCAGGATTAGCAGCAATATGCTTAATACCAAGATTTGTCCAACCAGCAACTTCAGCACCAACACCAAAACCATAATCTAGTTGCTTCTCTACACCAAGAACAGCAGCTACTGAGAAGCTATTGTTACCTCTACTACCCCAAGTTTGGCTATTCCCACTTTGAGGCTGATAACGGAAACCAATTTGACCCCAGAAATCAGAAGATGCGGGTGCTGCAGGTTCTACGGGAGCGATATCGCCACCTGCGAAGATAATTGTTGAGGCTACTACTGAGAGTAAAAGACCTTTTTTCATTTTGAAACTCCTTGTTTTAATTACGACTGTAAGTATATCACTATTTTCTAAAAGATGTCAAGTAGATTAACAAGAACTGAAGTAAAAATAAATGAAAAATTAACAGTAATCTTTAATAGCCCATAAAATGGACTATTATCCTAAAAAAATAAAATAAATTTTTATAAAATAGTACTCAAGAAAGAGTGTTTAATCTCTGTTTTTCTTAAGTAGATCTCTATTTTCTGCTCTACTAAGTAGAGCCTCCATAGAGTTTTTACTATCAGAGATAATAGGCTCTAAAAATGGCTCTGCTATATTAATGGCAATTGGATAGTTATCTACGACTACTTGCTCAATAGCTAAAAGAGGTATAGTTACAACTGAGCCAAAATTTTCTACTCCAAATCCTGCCTCAAAAATCAACTCATTATCATTTAAACGAGAACTTTCAAAACTATATCCACTAAGTATAAATAGTGAAATTTTAGGAAGAGCTTCAAATATACTTTTAGGCAATGGTGGATTAAACTCTATATACTCCAAATTAGCTACTACTGCAAACTCTATACCCTCTTGCATTAAAAACTCTATACATTGATAGAGATGTCTCTCCTCTATCTTACAAAAACTCTTAGAGTTAAATGGAGTATTTTTTTTAGAAGACATATCTAATCCCTTTAGAACTTATAATTTTTACTTTAGAAATAGACAAAAATCCTATCATAGCATTCATTAAAGCTAGTTCATCAAAATCTTCTAAGCTACTATAATGTATATCTTTTGTATCTAAAAAACCTATATCTAAAAGCCTTTTTCGAGTAGTTCCCTCTAAGAGTGGTTTAGCCGGTGTAAACCATCTATTCTCACTACGTAGAGCTATATTTGCAATAGTTGTATCAGTAAGATAGCCATCTTTATTGTATAGTAAAATATCATCACTAGTGGGGTATTTTAACTTCACCCTATCCAATATTGAGCGATTTGCATATTTGTATGAGTACTCCTCTTTAAATTCTAATAGAGTAAAACTCTTAGGTATTTTAGTAGTATAGGGGTAATACTCTACTCTATTTATACGAGATGTATAGAGTACTCGACAACGCCAAAGTCCAACAGGAGGAATAGATTTAATATAGTCTGTTAAATCTATCTCATCTAAAGCTTCAAAAAGTTCTCTACGACTTCTATTTAAGCGATAGTTATGGTATTGAAGATGCCATATCTCTCCATCTTCAATACGGATAGTCTCCAATAAAAGAGGCTTCAGAGCATAATCCCTTTGATGATATAAAATATCAATGCAGATACAATAGCAGCTGCTGGAACAGTAATTATCCAAGCAGCAACTATTTTATTTACAGCACTACGCTGAACATATCTAGTCTTATAGACACGTTTAAGAGCCTTTGTCTCAAGTTTTAGTTGATTTTCATATGCATCAATCTTCTCAAATAGATTAACTATACGCTCATAATCCTCTTGTGATTTTTCAACTCTACCCTCAAGAGATTTTAATTCATCTTTAAAAGCTAAAATTCTTTGTTTGAGTTTATCAACTTTTTCCTCTTCCTCTTTTATCCTATACTGAAGTCTTTGAGTTCTATCTAGCCACTCTCTTAAAAAACCAACCCCAAATACACCACCTAGTGCAATATGTGTAGAGCTAACAGGCAGACCAAGTTGTGAAGCCAAAATTACAGTAATAGCGGCCGCAAGGGCTATGGAGAAGGCTCTAACTTGGTCAAGTTCAGTAATCTCACTACCTACTGTTTTAATAAGTTTAGGACCATATAGAGCCAATCCCAAAGAGATACCTAAAGCTCCTATAAGCATTACCCAAAGTGGAATAGAAGCCTTAGTAGAGATAGCAGAGTGCATTAGTGCATCAGATATTCCAGCTAAAGGTCCTACAGCATTGGCAACATCATTAGCTCCATGTGCAAAGCTAAGTAGTCCAGCAGAAAATATTAAAGGGATAGTAAATAATCTATTTATACTAGAGCGTTGGTTATCAACTAAGTGAGAATACTTATCAATTGTTTTCTTAACTCCTATATAGATTAAAATAGCACCAAGTAATCCAATCCCAGTAGCTGAAGGAAAGCTTAGTTTAATAAGATGTTTAAGCCCCTTCATAATCAAATATGTAAGAAATGCCCAACCCATCAATGCTACATAAATAGGAACCAACTTTATAGCAGAACTCTTAACATCACTTTTGTAAAGGATACTCTTTTTAATAGCATATAAAAAAGTAGCCGCAATCACACCCCCTAAAATAGGTGAGATAACCC
>WGFZ01000086.1 GCA_015491955.1 Nitratifractor sp.
AGAGCCTAAAATATTAGGCTCCTGCTTTTTTATCTCTTGTGGCACGACGTCGAGAAGCTGGGTCAAGATGTCTCTTACGGATACGGATATTTTCTGGTGTTACTTCTACAAGTTCATCATCTTCAATCCACTCCATTGATTGTTCAAGTGTCATATCTCTTGGTGGAACCAATTTAATAGCATCATCAGCACCACTTGTACGCATATTTGTAAGTTGCTTACCTTTTAATGGATTTACTTCCAAATCTCCTGGTCTTGCACTCTCACCTATTACCATACCGTTATAGACTTTTGCCTGAGGCTTAATAAATAATACTCCTCTAGCTTGTAGATTGTATAGAGAAAATGCAACTGCTGTACCATTATCCATAGATACTAAAGCCCCTTGAGTTCTACTCTCAACTGTTCCTGTATATGGACGATAATCTAAGAAAGAGTGATTCATTACACCCTCGCCCTTAGTATCTGTTAAAAATTCACTTCTAAAGCCAATGAGACCTCTTGCTGGAATTTCAAACTCTATACGAACTGTACCATCTGGCATAGGTGTCATAGATGTCATCTCTGCTTTACGCTTTCCTAACTTTTCAATAACAGTTCCTTGAAAAGTATCAGGTACATCTACAACAAGATGTTCAAAAGGCTCCATACGTACACCATTTTCCTCTTTGATAACAACTTCAGGACGTGCCATCAAAAATTCAAACCCTTCCCTACGCATATTCTCTGCTAAAATTCCAATTTGAAGCTCACCACGTCCAGAGACTTTAAAACTAGCATCACCTAGTGGCTCCATTCTCATAGCGATATTGGTCTCCATCTCTTTTTCTAAACGCTCTTTTATCTTATTAGAAGTTACGTGTTTACCTTCAGTTCCAGCTAAAGGACCATCATTAACACTAAAGATAACACTCAAAGTTGGCTCTTCTATGTGAAGTGGGTCTAAAGCTACAGGATTAGCAGGGTCTGCAAGAGTATCTCCAACATCAATATCATTAAATCCAGCTATTGCTACAATATCCCCAGCTTCAGCCTCATCAATTTCAATACGATCAAGCCCTTTAAATCCAATAAGCTTACTTACACGACTCTTATTTTTTGTTCCATCTGATTTAATCAAAAGAAACTCATCACCCCTTTTTACTTTACCATTAAAGATACGACTAATTCCAATACGTCCTACGAAATTATCATAATCAAGTGTAAAAATTTGTGCTTGAGTAGGAGAATCAACAGAGCCTTCTGGGTATGGGACGTGTTCAATAATGGCATCAAATAGAGGTGTTAAATCTCTATTTTCATCTTCAAGCTCCCACTTAGCATAACCATCTCTAGCAGCGGCATATAGTACAGGAAACTCTAACTGCTCATCATTAGCTTCAAGTGCAACAAGAAGGTCAAATACTTCATCTACAACCCTCTCAGGCTCGGCTGCTGGTTTATCAATCTTATTTACAACTACAATTGGTTTAATACCTAGCTCAATTGCCTTTTTAAGTACAAATTTAGTTTGTGGCATTACACCCTCTTGGGCATCAACAAGCATCAAAACGCCATCTACCATCTTTAAGACACGTTCAACCTCTCCACCAAAATCGGCGTGGCCTGGAGTGTCAATAATATTAATCTTATGGTCTCCATAAATAATAGCTGTATTTTTAGAGAGAATGGTAATTCCACGCTCTTTTTCAATGTCATTGTTATCCATAACTCTCTCATCAACCTCTTGATGTTCAGAGAATGTTCCACTTTGTTGAAGTAATCCATCAACTAAAGTAGTCTTTCCGTGGTCAACGTGAGCAATAACAGCGATGTTTTTAATCTTTTGCATACTTATCTTTCCTAACAATATATTCTAAATGAAATCGTGTGCATTATATCCAAATGTTTTAACTATTTTAAAGATAATCCCATTTAGTTATAATCGCAAGATTATATTATTATATATAAGCCAAAAGGGATTGAAGATGAAAATTATACTATTACACTACACACCCTTAGAGGTTTGTAGCCACGCAATTCGTACCTGTTGGCAAAGTTTTGATAATAGTGATGAGGGTGGTGAAAAGGATAAGGCACTTATTGATAGAGTTGGAAATAAATATAAACACGCCTCTACACTAGAGCATCTTGTATATACTTTCTATATTAAAGGTATTAGTAGGGCTTTGCTTCAAGAGTTGGCAAGGCACAGAATGGCAAGTTTAAGTGTCAAAAGTACACGTTATACTCTTAAAGAGTTAAAAGAGTCCACTCCATTTAGTGAAGATGATTTTGAGGGGGCATCACGCTTTATTGTCCTTACTAAGAAAGAGGCAGTTGATAGAGCTTCTATAAAAGCTCTTAATAATCTCCAAGAGCTTTTAAAACAAGGTATTAGTAATGACTATGCAAAATTTGCTCTACCAGAGTGCTACAAAACAGAACTTACTTGGACAATTAATGCTAGAAGTCTCCAAAATTTTCTTTCACTTCGCAGTAATAAGAGTGCTTTATGGGAGATTAGAGAATTAGCATATACTATATATGATAACTTACCAAAAGAGCATCGTTATCTCTTTGAGGGGGTTATATATAAAGAAGAGGATAAATAACTATCCCTTCTGAGACTCTGATTGAATATCAATTGGTTCTACTTTAGTAATTTTACCGTGTTTAATAATATCTTGAACTATTCGATAACCGTGATTTAATGCAATTGCTATACTCCCACCACTTTTAAAAGCTATATCTCCAGCAATATAGATACCATCTACACTAGTCTCTAAATTCTCTTTAAAGATTGGTTCTCCTTTTGCATCTAATTTTAAATTGGCATTTTTAAGAAAATCTACAGGTGTTGTTCCTCCAATAGCATATATTACCCTATCAAAAATCTCTTTACTACCATCAGTAAAATGAACCTCTACATCTCCACTACTAGCCTCAAGCCCATCTATATCAACTCCTAGTTTTGCTTCAACTATACCTCTATTAAATGCATCTTGAATCATCTCTTTGTTTGTAGGATTTGGACGAGTAAGTTCTTCTCTGCGATAGTTTAGTGTTACCTCATTAGCATTTCCAAGCTCGATAGCATACTCAACAGCACTATCTCCGCCACCAACTACCAATATCTTTTCACCTCTATTACAGTTATCAAGATTAAAATTTACACGCTTTCTTATAGAAGGTGGGATTTTATAAGATGGCTTATTTGGTTTACCCATTCTACCAATAGCAATAACAACATAACGCCCTTTAAAATCTCCACACCCAGCTCTAATATTAAAAATCTCATCTTCATCTTTAGTAATTTTATCCACTTCACAATTGAACTTACTATCTATGACATGGTGGTCAATAAGAGAGTCAAAAAAATCTAGTGTACTCTCCTTTGTTCCGTCCATAAATGGGACATTTCCCTCCATCTCCACCAACTGCCCTTGCCAATTTTTATCAACTCTCTTATTGTCTTTATAGAATTTACGAATTGTATCGGAGTGGTTATCACTCTTTTCAAGAAGTAAAATCTTTTCAATACCTAAAGCTCTAGCTTCAACTGCTGTTCCAACCCCTCCAGGACCTCCTCCTATAATTACTAAGTCATAAATAGTATCAGTTGCACTCATATTAACTCCTTTTTTTAAGATTGATTAGCTCTAAGTCTAACTCTTTGAGTATGTGTAATAGCTATTGCCATAGCATCACTAATATCTAATGGTTTAATCTCTTTGCGAATACCTAAAAGTCGCTTTACCATAAAAGCTACTTGCTCCTTAGTCGCCTTTCCATTTCCTGTTAATGCTCTTTTTACCTGAAGAGGCGTATACTCAGAAAAGTTTCCCACCTCTTGAAGAATCTTAAGGCTTAACGCTCCACGAAACTGGGCAAGTTTTAAGACTGTTTTAGGATTAAAGGCATAAAAGATATCCTCTATCGCCACCTCATCAGGAGAGTGTTGTTTTAATAAAAAATCTAATCCCTCTGCCAACTCTACAATCTGTTCTTGAAGAGTAGATGGTGCTATTTTTAAAACTCCTGCTTCTATGAGAGTCATATTTTGAGAATTAACTTCTAAAAAACAATACCCAAGATTACGACTCCCTGGATCAATTCCCATAATAATCATAACACCTATTCACCTCTATTTCACATAATTATTCACTTAGATATAGTTCGATTTTAGCCTATATTTGGTAAACTTGTTGAGTTATTCACGTTATTCACATATTTAAAAATGTAGTTTTTCACTATATTACACACATTAAAAGTTGAGAAAGTGAGTCTTAATGAATCTTGGTGAAAAAATTATTCAAAAATTAAGAAAAGAAATAGCACCTCAAGAGTATGAACGCTACCTTCGCCATATTATTTATGAGTCAGAGAGTTCTAGAAATGATATTATAGTCTTTAAAGCAACAAATATATTCACAGCTAAATGGATTCATAGTAACTATGTTGAAAATTTAGCTCATCTTTTTGAAATTGAGAATGGAATTAAACCAACTATAGATATTCAAGTAGGTACAAATAGTCGAAAAAGGACATCTATCACAAAAAATCAGACTATTGAGACTAAAAATAATCAAGGGAAAGCTCTATTAAATCCATCATTTACCTTTGAGAGTTTTATAGTTGGTAGCTCTAATCAATTTGCTTATACTACAGCTCTAAGTGTTGCTGAAAAACCTGGACGACTATACAATCCTCTATTTATATATGGTGGAGCAGGACTAGGAAAGACCCATCTACTCCAAGCTATTGGAAACTATAGACTTAATCTAGGTGATAGAGTGATATATACCACACTAGAACACTTTTTAAATAAATTTCTTTCACATCTTCAATCTCAAACAATGGAAAAATTTAGGAAAAAGTATCGTCAATGCGATGTTCTACTAATTGATGATATACAGTTTCTTAGTAATAAAGAGAAGACTCAAGATGAACTTTTTCACACATTTAACGAGTTACACAATGCTGGTAAACAGATTATTATGACTTCAGATAGACCACCTAAAAAGATTAAATTTTTAGAAGAGCGTCTAAGAACACGCTTTGAATGGGGACTTCAAGCAGATATTCAACCTCCAGAACTTGAAACTAAAATTGCAATTATCCAAAAGAAGTGTGAATTAGATGGGATTAAACTTGATAGAGAGATAATTCAGTATATAGCTACTCACATGGGGGAGAATATTAGAGAGATAGAGGGTACTTTGATTCGTTTAAATGCTATGAGTACAATGTTAAATCAAAATATTACCCTAGATTTTGCCCAAAATGCTATAAAGGATCAACTCAAAGAGAAGCAAGAGAATGTTAGCATAGATGATATTGTAAAGATAGTCTCCAAAGAGCTAAATGTCAAATTATCAGATATAAAATCTAAAAAACGTCATAAAAACGTTGTTAATGCTAGACGTATTGTTATATATCTTGCTAGAAATCTAACTCCAAACTCAATGCCTCAAATTGCTGTTTACTTTGGAATGAAAGACCACTCTGCAATAAGCCACTCCCTAAGAAAAATCAAGGATATTATTAAAAACGATGAAAACTTTAAAATGCTACTTGAAGAGCTATCTAATAAGATAGGAACACTAACAAAGAAAGTTGAATAAAAAAAAGATATAATTTTCAATGTGAAAAGTGTGAAAAAACTGTATATGTATATGTGAATAAAAAGAGTCCAAAAAATGGGGCGTGAGGTGAGTTTTTCACATTTTCACGTCCATCTACTACTACTACTAATATATATATTAAATAAAAGGGAGAGAATGAAAATAAGAGCTAACAAACAAATCATAGAATCGATTCTTATAAATCTACAACCTTTTCTTGAAAAGAAAGATGCTAGTCAAATAACATCACATATATACTTCAATGCAAATAGCAATAGATGTAATATTAAGGCTACAGATAATGAGATAGGTCTAAAGATTACAAGCCAAGAGTTTATAATTGATGAAGTAGGTTCATTTACTGCAAATGGTAAAAAACTACTTGATATTATTCGGATTCTTCAAAATGATGAAATAACTATTCAAAGTATAGATGATATGATTTTGATAGAACAGAAAAACTCAAAATTTAAACTTCCAATATTTGATGTAAATGCCTTCCCAGAGTTTCCAGATATAGATGAAAAACCAAAAATATCGCTAGATTCTATAAATCTTATAAAAAATTTAAAAAAGATAACTCCTGCTATTGATAGTAATAATCCAAAATACGAACTAAATGGTGCACTTATTAATATAAAAGAGAATGAGACAGATTTAGTTGGTACAGATACTAGAAGATTAGCAGTTGCTAAAATTGAAAATAGTTCAGAAGATACACTAGCTCTTATACTTCCTAAAAAAGCTATACTAGAGATTCAAAAACTATTTCTTGATAAGATTGAAATATATTATAATGAGACAACCCTAATTATTACCAATAATAACTTTTTCTTCTTTACAAGATTAATTAATGGAAAATTTCCAGACTATGAGAGAATTATTCCTAAAAGCTTAAAGTATCAAATAGAACTTCCCAAAAAGAGTATGCTTCAAGCTATTCGTATGATTACAACTATATCAAACGATATTAGATTAATTTTCAAAAGAGACAAAATTGTATTTAATGCTCTATCTGATGATAATGTAGAGGCAAAAACAGAGATTGAATTGGAGACAAAGGTTGATGAAGAGTTTGAACTATCTTTTAATAGTCGTTATCTTTTAGATTTTTTAGCTCAAAGCGATGAAGAGAATTTTACAATGGGAATTAATGAATCAAATCTCCCATTTGTTGTTCGTAGTGAAAATTTTATTACAATTATTATGCCTATTATCATTTAAAAGAGGATAAAAATGTCAAAATCTGATACTAAATATATATTTATTACAGGAGGTGTCTTAAGCTCTCTTGGAAAAGGAATTACGGCTGCAAGTATAGGTACACTCTTAAAAGCTTCAGGGTATAGAGTAGGTGTTTTAAAACTTGACCCATACATAAACGTAGATCCTGGAACAATGTCTCCACTTGAACACGGTGAAGTCTTTGTAACAAAAGATGGTGCTGAGACTGATTTAGATTTAGGACACTATGAGCGTTTTTTAGATACTTCATTAACAAAAAAGAATAACTTTACTACAGGTCAAGTATATAAATCTGTTATAGAAAAAGAGCGTAAAGGTGAATATCTTGGAAAGACTATACAAGTTGTTCCTCATATTGTAAATGAGATTAAAGATGGAGTTTTAAGAGCTGGAGATGGGAAAGATATCTTAATTGTTGAGCTTGGTGGTACAACAGGAGATATAGAAGGACTTCCATTTCTTGAGACTTTCCGTCAAATGAAACACGAACTAGGAAAGAGTCGTGTAATGAATATTCACGTAACACTTCTTCCCTATATAAAAGCAGCAGGAGAGCTTAAAACTAAACCAACTCAACACTCTGTTCAAGAGTTACGCCGTATTGGAATAGCACCTCATATGTTGATTTTACGAGCTGAACAACCAGTTCCAGCAGATTTAAAACGTAAAATTGCTTATAACTGTGATGTGGAGTTAGATAGTGTGATTGATGCAATTGATGCACCTACAATATATCAAGTTCCAATCAATTTTTTAGCACAAGATATTTTAAAGCCTATATCTCAACAGTTAAACCTAGGAGAACTTAGTCCAAATATGGAGGAGTGGAACTCTCTTGTTGGTAGAATTATCACCCCTTCTAATGAGGTTAAAATAGCTTTTGTTGGAAAATATCTTGACTTAAAAGAGTCATATAAATCACTAACAGAGGCACTTATTCACGCTGGGGCTAACTTAGACACTCGTGTAAAGATTGATTGGGTTGATAGTGAAAAGATTGAAGATGATGGAGCTGAGAAGTTTCTTGAAAATGTCAATGGTATTTTAGTTGCTGGAGGCTTTGGGCATAGAGGAGTTGAAGGTAAAATTGAAGCTATTAGATATGCACGTGAAAATAAGATTCCATTTTTAGGAATATGTTTAGGAATGCAGTTGAGTATTATTGAGTTTGCTAGAAATGTTCTTAAAATTGATGATGCAAACTCAATGGAGTTTGACGAAAATAGCAGACACCCTTTTATATATCTTATTGATGAGTTTATTGATGCTAATGGGGATAGACAAGTAAGAACTAGTACTTCACCTCTTGGTGGGACTATGCGTCTTGGAGAGTATCGTTGTGATGTGAAATCTGGCTCAAATTTAGAAGATGCTTATGGTAAAAGTACCATATATGAACGTCATCGTCATAGATATGAAGCAAATCCTCTATATCGTGAGCAGTTGGAGTTGGCTGGATTAGAGATTACTGGTGAGTCAAATGGTTTAATTGAAGCTGTTGAAGTTAAGAATCACCCTTGGTTTTTAGGAGTACAGTTTCACCCTGAATTTACATCACGTCTTCAAGATGCAAATCCTGCTATTGTTGCATTTATTAAAGCTTCAATTAAATAGTGGGGATAATGAGGCATAAATATCCTAAACTCGAATCACTACAAGAGATTCAATACTCTTTGGTAGAGCGTTTTGATGGAGAGTTACTTACTCTAAAAGATTTACCAAACCCTTCAGCCTTTAAGGATATGGATAGAGCTGTCTCTAGGATTGTTGAAGCTATCGAAAAAGAAGAAAAAATAGTTCTTGTAGGTGATTATGATGTTGATGGAGTAAGCTCAACATCTCTTATGCGTTGCTTTTTTGAGCAAATTGGAGTTGAATTGGAGTGGATTATTCCAAATCGTTTCCGTGATGGATATGGACTCTCACCTACTCTCTTTCCTAAGTTATCCCACGCCAATTTAGTAATAACAGTAGATAATGGTATTTCCGCCCTTGAGGCATCAAAAATGTGTAAAGATGCCAATATAGATTTAATTATTACAGACCATCATATAGTTCCACCAACTCCACCAATAGCCTATGCCATTGTCAATCAAAAGCAAAAAGAGTGTAATTTTCCATATTATGAGATTTGTGGAGCTCAGATAGCTTGGTATCTTTGTGCTAGTTTAAATCGTGCTTTAAAAAAGCAAATTGATATGAAGAGACTCTTAGAGATTGTAACTTTAGCAATTATTGCCGATATTATGCCCTTAGAGCATATAAACCGTGCAATGGTTAGGCAAGGATTAAGGATTTTAGAGCAAAGCATTACGCCATTTGTAGTAGCTTGGAGAGAGTTTATAGGAAAAGAGAAAATTAGGGCAGAAGATATTGCTTTTTCACTTGCACCACTTATCAATAGTGCCGGTAGAATGGGAGATGCCTCTATAGCATGTGAATATCTTTGTACTAAGAGTCTATCTAGGGCTAGAGTACTTCTTGTAGAGCTTGATGGATTTAATCAACGCCGTAAGAGTGTTGAAGAGATGATATTTCAAGAGGCACTAAGTGGTGTAAATTCTAAATTACCTATTATATTAGCAGTTGGTGAGGATTGGCACGAAGGGGTATTGGGAATTGTAGCTTCACGTTTGGCTAGAGTTTTTGAACGTCCTGCAATAGTACTAACAAAAACCAAAGATAGATATAAAGGGAGTGGAAGAAGTTTTGGAGATTGTAATCTATTTGAGCTTCTTCAAAGACAAAGAGAGTTTTTAGATAAATTTGGTGGTCATAAGATGGCTATTGGCTTATCTTTGAGAGATGATATGTTGGACTCTTTTAGAGACTCATTAATAGAAGATGCTAGTAGATTATGTAAACAGGAGAATTTAGTAGATGCTGAGGTAGTAGGAGAGATTGAGTTTGATTTAGTAAATTGGGAGCTTTTTAATCTACTAGATAGTTTTGAGCCTTATGGAGAGGGAAATCCTCGCCCTAAATTTATTACTAGAAATTTGAAGATAGAGGAGCTTAGACAATTAGGTAGTGATGGGCAACATCTAAAACTACTTCTTAGTGATGGTAAGAGAAGTTTTGAAGCTATAGAGTTTCGTTATGCAGAACTTCCTAGCTTAGGTGATAGAGTTGATATATTATATAAATTGAGTGAAAATCGTTTTAATAATAGGGTCTCTTTACAACTTTTGATAGAAAAAATCGATAGATTAAAGAGTTGAGATATAAAAATATTTAATATTACTTTAATATTTTATATGATAATATTCAGTTCAATTCATTAATAAGGAGTCGTAATGACAAAAAAATTGATTGCATTTTTGATGGTAGTTGGATTTGTTGGTTTAATGGGAACAGGTGCTTGGGCAGCTGAAGAACCTACTAAAAAGGCAAAGCAAACTCCACAAAAGCTATATTTAACACCTAAAGAGGCATCAGCTATGCTTCAAAAAGACCCTAAACATATCCTTTTTGTTGATGTTCGTACACCTGCTGAGTTACTATTTTTAGGACATCCTGCTGGAATTGATAAAAATATTCCTTTTAAATATGTAAACTACTCTAAAATTGTTACAACTAAAAAGGGTGGTAAAAAGTATGCTAGTTGGAAAAATCCTAATCTAGTAAAGGAGTTTGATGAGGCTCTTAAAGCAAAAGGTTTAACTAAAGATAGCCCTGTTATCGTAATTTGTCGTTCAGGAGACCGTTCTGGTATGACTGCAACTGCTCTTTATAAGGCTGGTTATAAAAAGGCTTATACTATCACTACTGGCTTTGAGGGTGATATGAATAAGAAGACAGGTCGCCGTGATTTAAATGGTTGGAAAAATGCTGGTTTACCTTGGACATACAAAATGACTCCAGAGCTTTTAAGTGTTAAACCTACTGCTCCTGCAAAATAATATCTAGCTTGTTCCTTTTGGAACAAGACCTTTTATTTATTCTCCTTTTTCATTTAAAAGTTAAATATATATTGTAAAATATAGTTAAGATTACTATTTTTTATGAGAGAAGATATTTTATGCCTAAAGATATTTATATTAAAGAGTCTATTACTCAAGAGTATTTTGATGAGATACTTGATAGTATAGATACTAAATTAGCAGATAAAGATACGACAGAGCTTTGTGAAGTTGTTAAATCAATAGTCAAATATATTACTCCTGCAAAAGAGGCTTATGTTCTATTTTTAGATTCTAAGAATATGGAATTTTTTATACCATCTTCACACTATAGAACTATTCCAGTAAATTCTAATATCTCTAGTGCTATTATAGAATCTTATAAATCTAAAGATGCTATTTTGATAAATGGTATAGAAGATAGTGATATATACAACCGTCAATATGATAATTTTTTGGGAAAAAATATTAAAGATTTACTTATTGTACCAATTCTTAATAGTGATAGTTTAGACTTTAAGGGATTAATTTTTAGTGTAATATTAGAAGATGATATTAATCAGTATATAGAAGATGATATAAAATATCTAAAAGAGATCTCTAAAAGGATTGAAAAGTATATCGATATTGATAGAGTGTTAAAGGCTAACTCTTTAAAAAAGAATCTTAAAAAGTGTACTGATAGTTATAAACTCTTAGAAGATAGGTATAAAAAAGAGCAACTCTATACCTCAAGTTTAATTCATGATATTAGAACACCGATGAATGGTATTATTGGATTTTTGGAGTTACTTAAGGCAAAAGAAGATGACGCTACAAAGATAGACTATATAAAGAGTGCTTTACAGAGTTCTGAAGATATTATAATACTTATTAATGATGCTTTGGATATGGCAAAGATTGTGAATGGGAAGATGAGTGTAGAGCAGATAGACTTCTCCCCTTTTGAGAAGTTCTATGACTCAATAAAGATATTTTTCTCAATGGCAAGAAAAAAGGGAATCTATTCTTTTATATATTTTGACCCTAAAATTCCTAAAATTATCCATTCTGATTTTCATAGAATTAAGCAAATTATTAATAATCTCTTGAGCAATGCTATTAAATTTACTCCTCCTGATGGAAAAATATTTATAGATTTTATCTATGATAAATCATCTGATAAACTGACTATAAGTGTAAGAGATAATGGTATTGGAATTTCTAAAGAGTCTCAAAAGGATATATTCTCTGCCTATATACAAGAGTCATCTTCTACTTCGAGAGAGCATGGTGGAACAGGTCTTGGACTTAGTATCTCCAAAGAACTTGCAAATCTTCTAGGTGGGGATATATTTTTAGAGAGTGAAAAAAATAGAGGGAGTAGGTTCTATTTTAAGATACCTTGTAATACATCAGAAAATACCCCTATATTAGAGAAAGATTCATCTTTAGATAAATTCTCAATTACTCTTTATACAAGTGAAAAAGATAATATTGAATTAAACTTAATTAAGAGATATTTAGATGAGTTATCTATAGATAGTAGATATATAGATAGCTCTTTTGATATAGATAAACTACTCTTGGAAGAGTTTTCTCTTCTTATAGTATCTGAGAGTGATACTCATTTACACGAAGAGACAATACAGCTAATATTAGATCGTGGCTCTTCAGTATTAATGCTAGATAGAGATATTTTAGATAATAAATATAACTGGTACAGTGGTAAAGTATCAAGGATTACTCCTCCACTGCTACCTAATATCTTATATAATAAATTAGAAGAGCTTCTTCTTGATAAAAAAGTGCTTAAAGAAGATGATTATTTTATAAAAGATAAGAGTATTTTTGTTATCGATGATAATAAAATAAATCTAAAATTTATGAGAGAGATACTTAAAAGGTATGGGGCTAAAGTATCTATCTTTGCTGACCCAAGAGAGGGAGTAAAATCTTTTAAAAATAGTGATAAGGTAGATATACTATTTATTGATAAGAATATGCCCTTTATTCAAGGGGATAAGGTTATAAAGACTATACGTAAATTTGAGAAGCTATATAAAAAATCTCCTAGCAAGATTGTTGCATTAACAGGTGATAGTAATGATAGTACAAAAGAGCTATTTATAGATGTAGGAGCTAATTTAGTATTAAATAAACCTGTACATATCAATCAGTTAGAAGAGGCTCTTAGGACTCTTATCTCCCAATAGATCACTTTAAGTACTTTTATATATACTCCCCATTAGTTCTTTATATGCTTTTTGAGTTAACATTTTAGCTATAGGGGTATCTCTATCAAATATTGTAATAATATGTAAATGTACACGTTGATGCTCTCCTGAGCATATCAAGGTTATTCTCTTATCTTCATTTTCAATCTCTATTAGTTCAGGAGCTTTGAGTCCTACTTTTTTAAACTTTTTATGTATATCTCTTAAAATATTGTTATATACTTCAAACTCATCTTTTATATCTATATACTCTAAATCGCCCACTTTAAAGCTAAGAGGTGTACCTATGTAGTTTAATACAGCACTGCCTATATAACCTTGATTATTTGATAACTCTTCATCTAATATATTTAGATTCATAAATATGACCCTTCTAAAGTTTCAAAAGGCTTATAATAGCATCTTTATACTCTTTTGGAGTGATTGGTTTATGTAGGAAAATATCGAAATCTTTAGAAATATCTTTATACTTATTTGGATATATTGTTAGAGCCACTATTTTAGTATTTTCATCTCTATCTTTAATAACAGGTATAAGTTCACTTCCAAGTCCATCTTGAAGTTTTATATCACTAACAATAATATCATAAGAGTTTTGATTAATTTTACTCTTTGCCTCTTGGAGTGTTGTCGCTGTATCTACATCAAAATCTATCATATAATCTTTTTGTAGGGATATTAAAACCTCCTTTTCAAACTCTTGGTGGAAGCTAACATCATCAATAATTAAAATCTTTTTATGACTCATTTCCTATCCTTAGTATAGTTTTTATTCTATCTTTTATATTTTTACTATAAAAATCTTGATAAATTTTATCAATTTCATCTGAGAGCCTATTATCTCCAGCTTGTGCTAGGGTACCCTTTATGGTATGAAGAGCATCTCTAAGCTCTTCATCTGAAATATCTTTATTGCAGAGGTGCTTTATATCAATAATCTCTTTTTTTAAATCAATTTTTAATCTATCTACAAGATGTTCAACTGCCTCTTTCTCAAATCCAAGCTCTGTAAAGTACTCTTTTGAAATCTTCTCTACTCTATTAATGGTATCTTCTATCATTTAAAACCTCACCAATTAGATATTTTATCTTTTCTAACTTGATAGGTTTTTGTATTAAATCATCAAAACCTAACTCTATTACTTTATCATAAGTTTTTCTATAAGCATCTGCTGTTAGTGCATATATTTTAGGCAATCTCTTAATAGATTTTAACTTCTCTATCAACTCAAAGCCACTCATTATAGGCATTTTTATATCTAAAAATATGATATTGTAATCATTTTTACTAAAATACTCTATAGCTTTAAATGGGTCTGTTACTATATCTACTTCTATTTCTGGATAGTATTTTTTAATAAAAAGATTTAAAATATCAAGATTACTCTCAATATCATCTACAGCAAGTATTTTAAAATTACTCATTTTAATACTTTGGAGTATATTTGGGCTATTTTTATTATCTATATTTTTGATATAGAAGAATATATCTAAATAGTATTCAAATATATGGTCAAAATTTTTAAAGTTAAAATTTGAATTATTTTTTTCTAAAATAAAGAGAGTGTTATTAAAAAATCCTGTACTCTTTAGATATGAGACCATCGCATCATACTCTCTCTCTTTACCATCTCTTAATGTGATGGTAATAGTATTAGGAGCTATATAGTCATCTCTTTGTATTTTATCTATTAAATAGGTAATAAATCTATTTTCATTTGCAAAAAAGTGTGTATCTTTAGAGTTATCTCTAAAGTGGTCTATTCTTTTATCATAAAACTCTCTATTTAAACAGTTCTTATTCTCATTTAAAAAGTAAAATTTTTTACTATTTAATATATTAAAATCTAATCTATCTTTTTTTAGACTTAGTTCAAAACTAAAAGTAGTCCCACTATTTTTACTACTCTTAACTTTTAATACACCTCCCATTTTAGAGATTATATTTTTTGATATATACAACCCTAAACCAACACCCTCTAGACTCTTGTTGTATTTAATAAATGGATTAAATATGTTATCTATATCATCTTTACTTATACCTATTCCTGTATCTCTTACTTCAAAGAGTATTTTAGAAAATTCATCATTATCTTCAACTATATCTACTCTTAGTGATACCTCTCCTTTATTGGTAAATTTAATAGCATTAGTTAGTAGGTTTAGTAAAACTTGCAAGAGTCTTTGCTCATCACCATAAAAAGGGTATGGAAAAAAATCTATAGAGCTTTTAATCTTAAGCTCCTTCTTCTTTGCAATATTTATAACACTATTTATACTCTTCATAACAATTTCACCAAGCCAAAACTTTGAAATATTTAGATTAATATCACCTATACTAATCTTGGTTGCATCAAGAATATCTTGTATAAGAGTATTTAGGCTATTTGAGGCATCATTTAATCTATTTATATATTTAAGCTCATCTGATTTTGAGTAGTTTCCCTCCTTTAAAATTGTAATATATCCATTTATGGTATTTAATGAAGTTCTCATATCATGTGATATACTAGCTAACATAAGAGTTTGACTATCTAGCATTTTTTGAAGTTTTTGTGTAAGGTGTTTTAAAAGATTTTGTTTTATTATCTCTCTTCTTTGTAGATGTTTAAACTCCAATAATTTTTTTCCATATATTTCAATATGAAAATCTAAAAATAGCTCTTTTAATCTATCTTTTGAGCTATTTGACTTTTGCCTATCGTATAAATATATATATATATTTAATATTGCATTTATAATTTTTAGATTAAAATCTATATCTTTTCTAAAATATGATATACATTGAATTTCAGAATATATATCTTTTATATCATTCTCAATTAGTTGTTTAATACCATCTGTCCACTCTTTTGCTTCTCTATTATTAACAGTAAAATTATCTATTATATATTTTTCAATATAATTTTCCTCTTCTTTAGAGATTTTAATCATCTCTACTCCTCTTTTTTAATCCAACAACTGTTATAGTTTGATTTTGATGAAAAGACTCCTTACCATAACTATTTGGTGAAATCTCTCCAAATGTATGAAAACCTAAGAATGAGTCTGTCGTCTGTGAAAAAATATAGTGTATATATGTAGATTCAGTTACACTTAAATACTCTTTCATCTTTATACATAAAAATAGAAAATAGAAAGTATCTTTTTTGATATTTTTTTTAAGTTTATATACTCTTCTATCTTGTATATATTGTGCAACAGATACAGCAGGTTGAATGGAAGAGTTAGGATATATTCGTCGAAAAAATTCCAAAGATTTACTATCTTTATCAATAGATTTTATGGAGCTAAGAATAGATTTATTTTTTTTAGTAAAGTTATCTGAAATATAAAATGGATACTCATTGAGATACCTACTATCACTATCTATATTACCCATAATATCTTCTACTATATCTAAAGCTTTTTCACCCTCTATCTCAAAGACTCTATTTTCTATAGATTTAGTTACATTTAGATTAAATCCAATTGGTTCAAAAGAGTGGACTCCTACACCATCGATAGTGTAGTACTCTTTAGATAGAAGTAGTATTAAAAAACCACTATCATACATATCTCCATTGTGATATATAGTAACATTATTCTTATCATCAGGAGCCTCTCCAGCTAAAGCTCCAAAGATATTTGATTTTCCTAAAATTTCTTTTAAAATAAAAAGTTCTTCTGAAATATCCATTTTAAATGTGCTAAATATTATACTTTGATAGCACTCAAGATTAATATCTTTGGCAAGATTGTATATAGCCTCTTTTTCAAAAGGCATATATTTTAGATGATAATGCTCTTTTTTAAAATCAAATAGAACAAATATAATATTATAATTTTGATTTATATATGGTGTTTCATTACTTATATTATCTTCACTACTACATAGCATAAAGTCAATTGATGGAAAACGCTCTTTAATTGGGTTAAGAGTACTATCAAGAGTAGTTTTTTTTATATTTGATTTGTAAAATCCTATACAAATAGTAGGAATAAAACAAAGAGTATCTATATCACTCTTTGCCTTTACTATATGATATTTCATACTTCAACTCCTTACTTATTATAAGTTGAAATATTTAATTATACTATCTATAGTGGTAAAACCCTAATATTTGGGTCTAGTTTTTGTTTAAGAACTCCCTCAATAGCAAACAGTGTTCCTGTACTAGCACTAGCACAACCACTACAAGCACCAAGATAGCGTATATAGATGTCTGTATGCTCACCATTGTTTTTAACTTCTAGTATCTCCATATCCCCGCCGTCCATTACAAGCATTGCTCTAATATGCTCATCAATAGTGGCATTTATCGCTACACGTTTCTCTTCAAGGCTCATTTGATTAAATGGTTTATCTACTAAAGAGTCTCCTGATAGTTTCTTCTCCTCTTTCATCGCTTTTCTAATTTGAGATAGTAAATCTACAAGATATAGGCTTCTATCTGCCATTCCATAACCTGGAGATATACAGCTCTTACAAAATGCTCCTGCTCTTGTGTAGTTTGTAATATCTTCTATTGATTTTAGTTCAAAGTCTCTAATAGCTCTCTCAACTTGAGCTTGGCTTATGTTAGCACACTCACAAACTATAGGTGATGAAGGCTCCTCTTTACCTTCAATAGCCAATACAGTTGCATTTATAGAGTCAAGTACAAATAAAATCTCATACTGCTTAGAGTCTGGAAGAGCTGGATTTGATGGGTGGTCTCTTAGAAAATACTCTAAAGATTTATAGTTAATTTTTAGAGCCTCTTGGAGTGTCTTATTTCTACAAAGTAAGGCACTCATATCCGCAACAGCTCTAAGGCTAGGAGAGCCAAATATCTCATAACGACAAGCAACAATTCTACTATAGTTATCAATTATCCAATACCAGCGAAGCACCATTCCACTATCCATACTTCCATAGTCGTGGATATGAAGCTCTCCATCTAGTTTTTTTGCATCTTCTTGGGTTAATCTACCATTATTTTTTGGTTTTTTAGCCAACATCTCAATCTTAAAAGGGTAATTTTCCCAATACTCATTAGCTAAAATTTTCTCTTTACTCATTACTACTCCTCTATTTTATTCACATCAACATGTGAAAAACTTCTAAGATACTCTAAAGCATCTTTTATAGCTTTTAATGTGTATTTAATCTCATCTTGTGTTGTGTTTTTGTTGAGAGCAAAACCTACTGTTGTATATCTAAATTTAGAATCAAGCCCTAAAATATCTGTAATAAAACGCTGTTTATAATCTCCAAAAGGATTAATTGTGGCTGAGTAACAAGCAATACCTGCTTGGTTAAGCTCATAGAGCATAGATTCACTCTCTACACCTTCACAAGCAATAAGTAGGGTATTTGGACTTCTCAATGCCCAAGGTACTAAAATCTCAACTCCATCAAGCTCTCTTAGTCCCTCTTCTAACTCATCTCTTAAATCCCTCATATCCTCTACTTCAAATCCTAAAGCATCTGAGGCTATCTCTAAGGCTTTGCCTAGGGCTACAATACCTGCTATATTTAGACTCTCATTTTTAATAAGAGAGTTTAACTCTACTGAACCCTTTACAAATAAACCACCAAGACCACTAGGTGCGTGAAGTGTTTGAGAAGAGAAACTAAGATAATCTGCATCTAAGCGTTGGAAATCTACAGGAATACGTCCTAGTGCTTGAGTTGCATCTGTGTGAAAAGGTACTTCATAGCTACGGCAAATTTCTACTATCTCTTCAATAGGATTTATAGCTCCACTCTCACTATCTACCATTGAGACGGAGACTAGAGCTGTTCTAGGAGTTATATAGTCTGTTAATCTCTCAACATCTATAACTCCATCACTGTTTGCAGGTAGATAGTTTACTCTACACCCTTGCTCTTCAAAAAATCTTGCCATATCTAAAATATCTTGAGGCTCTCGCTCTGATACTATAATATTGTTTTTACGTCCTGTTAGAATAAATTCTATATATATACTCATAAAAAGATTTCTATTAGAGTGTGTACTACTAGAACTAAAAATAAGAGTATCTTTAGTTGAAGCATTTAGACTAGCATAGCACTTTTCAACTGCTTCATTATATGCTTTTCTTGTCTTAGCTCCTGCATAGTGCATACCATTTAAATCACCATAAATATCTTCTAAAAATGGTTTCATAACATTATATACTTGTGGATCAACGGGGGTAAGACGATTATTATCGAGATAGACTTTCATTATTAAAAACTCCTAATCTTGAGTTATTTTCTCAGGTTTAAGATTATAGCAGAACTCTTAATTAGGATTAAGGTGATTTAAATGCTAAGAGTAATAGAGTTTTTTAAATGGGGGTACTATTATGAAATCTATAAGGCTATTTTTGTTTTTTTCCATCTCTATCTTTGCAAAGAGTTCTTGCTCTTTGCCTTCAAACATTCAAGCACTTAGTATAAAAAGTGGTATATCTGCTCTTAAAAATTATCCAGATATTAGAAGGAATTATCACTCACTAAAGGGGCTTTGTGTCCATCTGATAGGATTTAATGAGGGAAGGATTCATTGGAGAATGCTTTTAGTTACAAATCCTAAACATTCACACGGACTCTTTTGGTATCTACCTCACGATAATGAAAATAGTGCCTTTACAACAGCTGTTTATGCGGTTAAAAAATATGGTGGTGGATTTTTAGCAGTTGCCGGAAGGGGTGGACGTTATTTTCAAGGGCAAGATCCAAATAGAAATTTTTCTATGAGCCATAAAAGAGTATGTAGTAAGCAAAAGGCTCCATCTCCTATTTATACAAAAGTAGTATTTTCTATTATTGATACTTACAAGAGGCGAGGTATGCCATATCTTGCTCTTCATAACAATACTAACAAGGGTGGAGTATCTATTTTAAAAGATAGTACTTCAACAAAATCTTTTTTAGCATATCCTAAAAAGAGAGTTTTAGCAGGAAGAGGTTTAGCTGATGAAGATAGTATTGTATATATTGCAGGTAGTTCAAAAAAGCCTCCAATGTCAAAAGTAAATGCTCTATTAAGAAGTGGCTTAAATGTAAAATATGAGTTTGTAAATCGCTCTAATAATGATTGTTCTATGTCAAACTATATTGTTTTGCAAAAAAGAACAAATAAGTACTATAATATAGAGGCACAACACGGTAAGAGTTCCACTCAAGAGGAGATGGTAGATAGATTGGTCAATCACATAATAAGGAGGAAGTGATGAAAAAGTTATTAATTGTTGGAGCTATTTTAACAACTGCTATATTTGCAAACTACGTAGAGGTAAAGACAGGTGATGGTAGATATTATAGTGGAGATTCATCCTCTCCTAAACTATATGTCTGTTATGATAAAAGAATAAAAGTAGTGGTTGATGGGGATATTTATCTACGTTATGAGGGGTGTGCAAGGTATAGAGATAGCTGTAGATATAATGGCTTAGCACATTTTGGACACTATCCAAATACTAGAGCTGCAAGAAGAGCACTTCATAGATGTAGAGCTTCTCGCCCTAGATTTATAGATTAAGCTTAGAGCCTAGCTCTTTAGGCTCTAAGTGGAGTATTAAAAGTTAGATGGGATATTTGCATTCACTAAATCATAAAACTCATTTCTAGTACGAATATCTTTTTTAAATAGTCCTCGAAGTGCTGAGGTTACAGTAGTAGAGTTTATCTTCTCAACTCCACGCATCTCCATACACATATGACGAGCATTAATAACAACAGCAACTCCCTTTGGGTGAATAGTATCGCTAATAGCATCAGCAATTTGCTCAGTTAGTTGCTCTTGGATTTGAAGACGTCTAGCGTATAGATTTACAACTCTTGGTATTTTAGAGAGTCCTACAACTTTACCATTTGGAATATATGCTACGTGAGCCCTTCCTATAATAGGAAGTAGATGGTGTTCACAGAGTGAATAAAACTCAATATCTCTAACTAAAACCATCTCATCATTACTACTACTAAAAAGGGCCTTTTGTAATATCTCTTTAGGGTCTTGGTGATAACCTTCTGTTAAAAATTCAAAAGATTTTGCTACACGGTGAGGAGTTTTAATAAGTCCTTCTCTATTTGGATCTTCTCCTAAATTTTCTAAAATAACTTTTACAGCCTCTTCAATATTTTGCCTCTTTTTATCCATTTGGCTTCTCCTTATTTTTCTAAAGGGATTTTAGCACATAAGCTACACTTAGAACTTGACTTTTAAAATCTAAGATATTATTATCAACAGATAAGCTTTGATTATAATTTTTTAGGGAGGATTTGAGATGGGGAGAGTGAAATATATCTTTGTGGTGTTCTCTTTTTTGATGCTTTTTATAGGGGGTAGTATTTTTGCAAATGATGCAGAATATACCACTAGTGCAAATGAGATAGTACCTTTAGAGTCGGTAGATGTTAGGTTAGATAAAGAGGTTTTAAATATCAAATATATAGGTGATAATACCTTTGAGGTTGATGTTGTATATAGACTATTTAATGAAGGTTCTTCAAGAGAGACAGTAATAGGCTTTGAAGCACCTAAGGCAGTTTATGGTAATGGACATAATGATTATTTTGATAAACCATATAATATTAGTGAAAAATTAAAAGCAGAATTGGAAGCTATTGATAAAAAGTTATCTCCAAATCCAGAAGATTTTAACTATTCAGGTATTATGGATTTTAAAGTTGAGATAAATAATATGCCAAGTAGTTATGATGTGGTTGATGTATCAAGAGTCAAAAATCAAGGTAGTAATCCTTATGTTGGCTATCTCTACTATTTTCATGTAACTCTTAAACACGGAATAAATAAAATTCATCAACACTATAAGTGTAGTACCTCTTCTTCGGTAATGAATATCTATGAGTTTGAGTATATTCTATCAACTGCAAAACAGTGGAAAGGAGGGGAGATTAAAGATTTTAGATTAAATTTTGATATGGGAGAGTTTGCAGATTTTATTTTGGTAAATAGTTTTTTTAATAATTTGAAGTATTGGAGAGCTTCAAATGGTAAGATAATAGAAGAGAAAAATATAGATCCTGATTATGGAGAAGAGATTAACACTACACACTTTTATCTAAGAGATGGTAAAGCTTCATTTTATAGAAATAATTTTATTCCAGAATCAACTATCCGTCTATATTCAATTAGAAATATAGATGGTGGAATTTTTGACAAAACAGAAGATAAACTTAACTATAAAATCTCCTTTAAACCTAAGTATCCTAATTTTGGATACTTCTTTGCAAAAGATTTTAAATCTCTAAAAATTTTAAAAAATCTTCCTTTTGCTAGGAGGGGTGCTTCCTTTAAGACTAAATTCATATCAAACTACTATAAACATATACCTTGGTATGAAAAGAATCCTAAATATAAGCCATCTTTAGAGAGTTTGACTGATACAGAGAGAGTCTGGCTTCATAATATTGAGATGTTAAAATCAAAAATTCTTAGAAATATTCCATTTGCCATTCGGGGTTATCACTTCAAAGATGATAGATTAAATAGATTCTACTCAGAGTTTAAATGGTATAAGTTAAATCCAAAATACTCTCCTAATATCTCTACTTTGCTACCTATAGAGAAGCAGTGGCTTATGAGATTAAAGAGAAAAAGAGTTATTGGAGATAGAGAGTTCTTTTATCTACTTAAACACTATCCTATAAAGTTATAGGTTAGTTTTCATATCTTGAACCATCAAAGTAGTTTAAAGAGATAAATATCATAGGTGTTAATAGTGGTAAAAAGAAAATCCACCAAATATAACGTTCTTTGTATATATAAAATAGAAGTCCTAAATATGAGAAGAGTATGAATAGAATATGCAATATAAAGAGTGGAATAACTGTTCTCATTGTAAGTCCCACCATAGCTAAAGAGCAAATCCATACAAATGTAGCTAGAGCTATGAGGCTCTTTTTTAGATTATGATGGCGATACCAATCTAGACCAATAATAGCAAGAGTAAAGAGTATAAAAATAACTACTCTAAACATTAGATACGCTCTAAAACCTTTATACCTAAGATATCCAGAGCTAGACGTAGTGTATTTGCTGTTATCTGTGCTAAAATTAGGCGACTTTGACGTATATTTTCGGGAGTATCTTCTCTTAATATAGGACAAGTCTCATAAAACTTCATAAATAGAGTACTTAGTTCATATAAGTAGCTAGTAATATAGTGTGGCATAGCCTCTTTGGCACTTGAGTATAGAGTATCTTCTAGTTGAAGAAGTTTAAGAGCCAATAGTCTCTCTTGTGGCTCTTCCAAGATAACATCACCCTCTAATTTACCATTATATTTTCTAAAGATTGAGCGGATTCTTGCATAGGCGTATTGCTGATATAGTGAAGTGTTACCTTCAAGAGAGAGCATCTTATCCCAATCAAAGATATAGTTAGATTCTCGGTTTATAGATAAATCAGAGTACTTAACAGCACCAATTCCAATAATTTCAGCAACTTTTTCTAACTCTTCTTGCTCATAGCTATCTCTCTTGGATATTGCACCTTTAGCTCTTTCTACTGCCTCTTCAAGTAAATCAATGAGCTTAACAGTCCCTCCATCTCTTGTTTTAAATGGACGTCCAGACTTATCAAGCATCATTCCAAAGGATACGTGTTCTAATTTTACATCCTCTGATACATAACCTGCCATCTTAGCAACACTAAAGATTTGCTTAAAATGCTCTGCTTGTCTTGCATCTACAACATAACTAATTCTATTAGCTCCTAGCTTAGATGCTCTAAATCTAATTGCAGCTAAATCTGTAGTAGCATAGAGGAATCCACCATCACTCTTTTGAATAATTAGAGGATTCTCTTCTGCTTCAATAAAGACAACCTTTGCCCCCTGACTCTCTTTTAATAGCCCTTTTGCCTCTAAATCATTTACGATATTTGCTAAATCATCGTTATAGCTACTCTCAGCTTTTACATCTTCTCTACTTAATTTTATATTTAATTTTGAATATACATCTTCACAATGACTTAGAGATTTATCAATAAAGTTTTCCCATAGATGAAGACAACGTACATCACCACCTTGAAGTTTAACTACATACTCCCTCGATTTATTAGCAAAATTCTCATCTTCATCAAAGCGTTGTTTAGCTCTCTTATAGAACTCTTCTAAATCTTTTAAACTACCCTCACCTCCTTCACCTAGCTCTTCGAGATATGCTATTAGCATTCCAAATTGAGTTCCCCAATCTCCAATATGGTTTTGACGAATTACATCATCACCTAAGAATGTGAAAAGATTTGCTAGAGAGTCTCCAATAATAGTGGAACGAAGATGTCCTACGTGCATCTGTTTTGCCATATTTGGACCAGAATAATCTACTACTACCTTAGATGGATTCTCTTTTGCTACTATACCTAGGCGTCTATCTTGAACAATATTTTTTATATTAGTAGATAACCAATTATTAGAGAGATGGAGATTTATAAATCCAGGTCCTGCGATCTCTACATACTCTAAAATGTCATTATCTTCTATTGCATCTACTATACTTTGAGCAATATCTCTAGGTTTTTTCTTGAGTGATTTTGCTAGAGCCATAGCTCCATTGAATTGATAATCACCAAAAGCTACTTTACTCGCCTCATTTACTTGTACTCTATCGACTAAAATATTAGCACGTTCACAAGCACGTTGAATAAGTCTATTTAATTGTGATCTAATTTGCATTTTTAAAATCCATTTTTGAAAAATATGGGAAGAGTACTTCACAAATGTGAAGTTAAATATAGAGTTTGAAGGCAATTAAGCCTTTTGACTCTCCTTAGAAGTTGAGCTATCTTGAGCAGAAGCACTCTC
>WGFZ01000087.1 GCA_015491955.1 Nitratifractor sp.
GCTTCAAAAAGATATTAAAGAGTATGAAGCTCTACTCAATAGCCTTGAAAAAAATTTCAAAAATGATAAAAAGATACAAAATAGTGTTAAATTAAGTTTTAAAGCTTGGAAACCTGTAAAAAAAGCACTTTTAACTGCACTAGAAAATAGTGATAGAGAGCGTATGATGAAAGAGGGACTTTTTATTCACACTAACATAAGAGCAGTAATCAAAGAGTTAGCTAAAATAAAAAAAGAGCTTCTGGCAAAGGCAAAAATTAAAGATACAAAGTTTTTAAATGCTTCTATAGAGATTCAAGCCTCTTCACAAAGACTATCTGCTCACTATGCGATGAAGATGTGGGGACTTCCAGACCCAACTATTATGAAACATTGGGATAATGGAGTTAAGATATATACAGACTCTATAAATCTATTAAAAGAGTCTAAATTTTACAAAAATCCTAAATTTAAAAAGCTTTTAGATGATTCTCAGAGTCAATTAAAGTACTTTAAAACTGTTATAAAATTCAATGAAAAGTTCGTTCCATCTCTTGTTCATCAAAAAGCTCAAATAGCTCTTAAAGATGCTAAAGAGATGACAAAAATGATTTTAGAGGATACTTCTAAATAATCCTCTAATTTTATTTTGATGGTAGCTACTTAAAGTTTCCAAAGACTAATGGGGCTTTTAAATCTAGCTTTTTAACTTCAACTATTACACGCTGAAGCTCATCAATCTTTTTAGAGCTTACTCTAATTTCATCACCTTGAATAGCTGGTGTAACTTTAAGTTTTAAAGCTTTAATAGCCTTAACAATCTCTTTAGCCTCATCTTTATCAATACTATCGACTATACGATAGACAACTTTAACATTTCCTCCACTAATACCCTCTTTTTTAACTTCATCAAGAGATTTAGGAGATATACCCCTTTTTATCATTTTAGAGAGTAAAATATCTTTGAGTGCATCAATTTTAGAATCACTAGAGCTTACTAGAGTTAGCACCTTAGCCTTTTCATTTAACTCAATATCTGTCATAATACCTTTAAAATCAAAACGGGTAGTTAGCTCTTTTTTTGCTTGTTCAATGGCATTTTTCATCTCCATCATATCAAGCTTGGCAGATATATCAAAATAGTGTTCTTTAGACTTTGCCACTAATAAATCCTTACTTTTCAATCCTAATCATAGTAACTCTCTCCTCAACAACATCAAGAGCTTTTAAAGCCTCTATAGCCTCTTTCATCTTCTTCTCTTGACATAGATGAGTAGTAAATAAAAGTCTCACTCTATTGGCAAGTTGTGAAGGCTTTTGAAGCATAGATTCAACTGAAATATCGTAATCACCCAATATACTAGATACTTTAGCTAAAACTCCAGATTCATCTACAACTTTTAGCTTTATATAGTACTGAGAAGTTATAGTTTCAGGAGCTACAAGTGCCAATCCACTCTCTAACCCCTTTTTATATCCAAGCATTGGACTACTATTGCCTCGCACAATATCTATAATATCAGCAATAACTGCACTAGCGGTTGCATCACCACCTGCTCCTGCTCCATAGAACATTGTCTCACCAACACAATCACCAACTACACTCACAGCATTCATAACACCATCAACTTTGGCAATCATACTATCTGCTTTAATCATAGTCGAGTGTACTCTCATCTCAACACCCTGCTCTACTCTTTTAGCAATACCTAAGAGTTTAATTTCATAGCCAAACTCTTTGGCAAACTCTACATCAGTTTGAGTAATATCTTCAATACCTTCAATAATAATATCTTCTGGTTTTGCATCAATTCCATAAGCAATAGAACTAAGAATAAGAAGCTTATGTGCTGTATCAAATCCACCAACATCAAAAGTTGGATCTGCTTCAGCATAACCTAAATCTTGAGCCTCTTTAAGAACCTCATCATAATTGGCTCTTTCTTGAATCATCTTTGTAAGCATATAGTTGCACGTTCCATTCATAATCCCCTTAATTGAGAGAATATGATTGGCACTAAGACCATTACGTAAAGCTCCAATAATTGGGATACCTCCAGCAACACTTGCCTCATAAAAAAGAGGAATATCTTTTGCAATTGCTTGAAGTTCGTAACGGTGATATGCTAAGAGTGCTTTATTTGCTGTAACAACTGCTTTTTTTGCTTCAAGAGCCTTTTTTACAAGAGTATAAGGCTCTTCAACCCCACCCATTAACTCAACTACGATATCCACATCTTCATTTTCAATAACTTCTAGTGGATTATCTGTCAATAAAATATCTACATCTCTCTTCTTATCAAGATTACGTACAGCTCCAATTACAGGGACTACTCTTTTTCCTGCACGAGCTTCAATAATATCAGCATTTTCTAGCAATATCTTTGCTACACTCTCTCCAACTGTTCCTACACCAAGAATCCCAACCTTAACCATTATTTGCCTTTTGTGCTTTGAGTTCATTTATATATCGTTTAATATTCTTAGCAGCTTGTCTAATTCTCTTTTCATTCTCTATTAAAGCTATACGAACATACTCATCACCATACTTACCAAATCCGATACCAGGACTTACTGCTACGTGAGCTTTTAGTAAAAGCTCTTTGGAGAACTCCAACGAACCCATATCCCTAGCAATTTTTGGAATTTTTGCCCATATAAACATACTAGCGTTTGGTTTTCCAACCTCCCAACCAGCATTAGCAAATGACTCAATAAGTACATCTCTACGTTTTTGATATTTAGGAATAACAATCTCTTCAACTAAATCACCATACTCATCAAGAGCTACAGTAGATGCTACTTGAATAGGAGTAAACATTCCATAATCTAACCAAGATTTAATCTTCTGCAAAGCTCCAACAAGCTTAGGATTACCTACAATAAATCCGACTCTCCAACCTGCCATATTGTAACTTTTTGATAGAGTAAAGCTCTCAACCGCCACATCTTTAGCTCCATCAACTTGTAAAATAGAAGGAGTTTTATATCCATCATAGGTAATATCAGCATAGGCTATATCACTAATAATATAAAAACGCTCTTTTTTTGCAATCTCTACAAGTTTTTCATAAAAATCTAATCCTACAGTAGCTGTGGTAGGATTGTGTGGAAAGTTTACAACTAAATATTTTGGTTTAGGTACAGAGTTACGAAGAGCGTGTTCTAAATCACTAAAAAACTTCTCCTCATTTACCTTAAAGTTACTCTCATCAAAATTTAATTTCATCTTCTCAACATTACCACCAGCTAAAACAAAAGCGTAAGAGTGGATAGGATATGTTGGGTCTGGAACTATAGCCACATCACCTGGATTTGTAATAGCTTGTACAAGGTGTACATACCCCTCCTTGCTACCCATCGTTGCTACTGCTTCACTATCAGGATCAAGTACCACATTATACTTACGTAAATACCAATTTGTAATAGCCAAACGAAGTTTATAAATTCCTTTTGATGCACTATAACCGTGAGTATGTGGTTTTCTAGCAGTCTCTACAAGCTTCTCGATTACAGGCTTAAATGCAGGACCATCAGGATTTCCCATAGAAAAATCAATAACATCAGCTCCAGCCCTACGCTCAGCCATTTTAAGTTCATTTACTACAGCAAAGACATACTTTGGAAGTCGATTAATCTTGTCAAATTGAATCTCATCAAACATAATCTACCACACCTTACTTCTATTGAGTTTTTGGAACTCTTCGTGAGAAATCTCTTGCACCTCTCCATTAGCTATTTTAAAGAAATGTTTATGTCCATCGTGAAGTCTAAGTGGATTTTTAGCATTAAATTCAATATTTCCATGTCCAGTAGCTAAAATATAATCACCTTTTGAAGTATCAAAAGTGATGTCTTTAGTATCCACTTCTGCTACCCTTTTCATTGTTTTTAAATTTGTATAACCAATCCAAACCTTTGAACGAGGATGAAATAGGACTTTAGTATTTTGAGTAGATTCCTGAGTAGATTCTTGTGGAGTCTGAGTACTATTCTCATTTTTATTATCTACTGAAGGAACAATAGGTGCAAGAGGTTTCTCTTGTTTATTATTTGCCTCATTTTTGGAATTATTGCTATTTGTTGTTGTAGCAGCCAAAATCATTCCTGATAGATTAGATAGATTTGTCTCTTCAGGAGAATTTCCTGAATCTTGAACTGTTTGCTGACGTAGTTTTTCAGCCCTTGCTTGTTCCTTTTTCACCTGTTTAATAATCTTAGTCTCCTCTTTGGCTACCTTTAGAGTTGAAGAGTCATTTTGAGAATCACTAGAACTATTTTTAGAATCTTTCTTTGAAGACTCTTTTTTATTTTTACTATTATTTTTCTCTTGGCTCTTACTCTTCCACGCCCCTGAAGCTAATGGAGGTTCATCTTGGTTACTCTTTGTCGCATTAGCAACTCCCTTATCTTTGGAGAATACTCCATTCACTGAACCAAAAAAGCCTTTATCCTTAGCTGTATCTTTTTCTAGTGTTGTTATATTATTATCTGTTTTTTCTGGAACAGATAGATAACTCCATCCCTCATAAGCAGTAAGTAGTAAAAGAGCAATAATTGAAACTTGAATTATCTTCTTTTTTGTATCACTCTCTATAGGAGTGATAATTAAAGGAGCCTCTTCCTCCTCTTCTGAAGCAATATGTGAAAAATATGCACGACAATCTGTAGCAAAATCACTAAGATCTGCTTGATACTCTCTCTCTAATATAGATATAAACCCTAAAGCTTGAACCTTATTCATCTTAGACCAATCTTGTTCAATAATAGCTTCAAGGTATTCTAAAGGTATCCTAGTACGTTTACTAATTGTCGGTAGGCTATTTTCTTCAATAATCTCATTTAATTGCATAACTCATCCTATGTATCATAATTGCAGCAGCAGCACTAACATTCAAGGAGTCAAACTCCCGCCTCATCTTAATCGCAACTGTCTCATCTAACTTAGCTCTAGCTTTTTTTGAAATTCCACGCTCTTCACTTCCTAAAATAAGCGTTCTTTTTTGATTAAAATAGTTCTCTTCTATAGGTTTACCCTCCATAGAAGCTCCATATAGATAATGACCTGCTTGTTTTAATTCGTGAAGAACATCTAGGATACTCTTATGTAAAGCAAAAGGCATATCTAGTAATGCTCCACTACTTGTACGAACTATCGTGGCAAAATTGAGATTACCTATCCCTGTAGCGATAATTCCATCTACTCCTAAAGCATAAGCACTGCGAACAATCGCACCAATATTTCCTGCATCAGTAAGGGTATCTAATACCAAAATAAAATTTCCACCTTTTATATCATCAAGCTTTATGGGTGTAAAATCAGAAATTTGAGCAAGGAGACCTTGATGGTTTCCTCCTTTGCTTAATTGCTGAGCCCATCTATTTTCAATAAAAGTAATTTTATCTCCATTACTCTCAAATAGCTCTTTTGGTAATAGACCCTTCTTGGCTATATAAATCTTTTCAATAGACTCCGAATGATGCCTTAACGCATATAGTACACTCTGTTTTCCATAAATAATCATAGGGGATTTTACCATTTTTTTTTAATGATTTTACACAATAGCTATAAAAAGTATATCAACTCCTCCTAGTTAAGCTATCATACCAAGAGCTAACACTTCCACCCAATAGACGTGCAAGAAGTTTTGCTTTGACTTTAGGAGGCAAATCCATAGCTTTAATAGTCTCTGGATATAGTGAGGGTGTAGTCTCTAAGGTAGCTTTAATGACTACTACCCACTCTCCCTTAATAGAGCTATCTTCATTTTTAAGTTGTAGTAAAATATCTTTGACACTTCCCCTATAATAGTGTTGATGTCTCTTACTCAACTCTTTTGCTACAAATATTTCACGCTCAGAGTCCCTCTCAAGAATAGATTCAAGAAGACGCTCTAAGCGGTGAGGTGATTCATATAGTACTGTATCATACCTATTACGCAAAATAGTCTCAAGCTCTTCTCTTCGCTCACGCCCCTGACGAGGTAAAAAGCCATAAAATAGAAAATGTCCAGATTCAAATCCACTAGCAGAGTATGCAACAGTTACAGCACTAGCACCTGGTAATACATCATAAGCTACACTATTATCTTGACACCACTCTACCAAAACTTGACCAGGGTCTGATATTGCTGGCATTCCTGCATCACTTACATATACAACAATCTCAGACTCTAAACGATTAGAAATTTGAGCTAGACGTGATGAGCCATTATGCTCATTAAAAGATAAAAAATCAACTTTTGGTAGAGATTTTAAATATCCTCTTTCATATAATAAAGTTAGCAGATGATGGGTTACACGAGTATCTTCACAAAGAAATAGTGTCGCAGTCTCAAAAATATCAATGGTACGATAGGTAATATCTTGTAAATTCCCCAATGGGGTGGGAGCAAAAATCAACATACATACACCCCATAAGGGGTAGAATATTTAAGAAAGTTTATATTTGTTACGGAACTTCTCAACACGTCCAGCAGCATCAACAATCTTCTCAGAACCAGTAAAGAATGGGTGGCACTCATTACAAATATCGATTGATAGTTCAGATTTATTAGAACGAACTACAAACTCATTTCCACAAGCACATTTAACTTGACACTCCATATATTCAGGATGGATACCTTTTTTCATCGATAGACCTTTTATAAAGATTTAAATCCAATTTAGGATTTGATGATGGGTAACTAACCCATTCTGATATGTAAAGACATATCCTTCCACTACTTTCAATAAGTAGGGGTCGTTGCAACGTATCTAACGAGACAACTCTCCTATAAAATATAGGGAAATAGGGCGTAATTTTACCCTCTAACTTTTAAAAAAAGCTGAATACTAACTAAATAGAAGATGAGAAGCCACAGCACAAACAGCACTTTCACTTCTTAAAATCATATCTGTTTCTAAGCCAAATATACGTTCAATACTAAAGAGTTCCTCTTCCTCTTTTGTTAAACCACCCTCACAACCTATAACAATACTAAGATTATCTTTGACTTTACAAGATAATCTATTGGGAGAGAAATTTAATAGATAAGAATCTGCCTCCTTCTCAAGAAAAGCTTTTAAACTAGTACACTCTTCCAACTCCATCATCTTACTACGTCCACACTGTTGAGAAGAGTTTATTAAAATTCTATTTAATCGTTCAAAATCACACTTAAAACCTCTTTGGCTTCTTTGGCAAGGGAAAAATGTGATTTTAGAGACACCCATCTCATTTAGGATAGGAAGTACTTTTTCTACACTCTTAGGGTCAATTTGACACCAACCTATATGTAAAGAGTACTTTGGAGCTATCTCTAAAAATTCTCTATCAATTAAATATATATGAGCCTCACGGCGATTGAGTGATGATACTTGATAAGTGTAGAGCAATCCATCTTTTAAATTACGAATATGAATAGGAGACTTTGCATTTAATCTTCTAACTTTAAAGATATAACGATAACTATCACCTTCAAGAGTAATAGTATGCTCTCCTGCTTTTGGGTGATACAAAAATTGCATAATTAATGCCCAAATATAGCTAAGAGTATTACTGCAATAGTCAATATAAGTTCCAATCCTACCACTATAGTATTAAAAGATAATCCATTTTGCTCTAAAAGCCAAAGTCTCTTTAGTTTTATAGCACGATATATATCTAAAATAGGTAGTAGTACAAGAAGAGCTAACATTGAGATAATAGATAAATTCATAGGGTGTCTTGCGAAAAGCCAAACTATCAAACCACTAAAAGCTACCATTGACCATAATCCCCAAAATGCAAAATATCCAACTCTAGTCCAAAAGATTGATTTCTCTACAAAATTACGTAATATAAAAGGTAAAAGCATATTAAGTAAAAATATAAATACCATTATCTCTACAAGATGTCGATGATAACCTAATAATATATTCATAAAATCCCCTTTTATTAATTAAACACCCTGAGTCATATCAAAAATACGAATATGTAAACGATCTGAGTAGTGAAAATTATTTTTAATACAAAAATCAAATACAGCCCTATCATTATGCCAAATCTTATTACGACTCTCACCAACAGGCATACAAAATACCTCTGCTTCTGGTAGAAATGCTCTAATATCTTGAATCTCTTTTAGAGCATCTCCTGAATCTATCATATCTTTATCTAATGTAAACTTTAAAAAGTACTCTTTAGAATAGTTTGCAATCTTCTTTAATGCTAATGGTTTAACTCTTTTTGATTTTACTTCACCACTATTTGAGAGCTTAACAGAAAGGGCAAATGTTACCTCTTTGTATGCTGGAAGATTTTCAAAATCAATCTCTATTGTGGCATTGGTCTCAAAAGTTATAACTACTCTTCTCTCTAACAATCCTAAAATCAAATTATAAAATATAGGGTCTGAGGCATAAATAAGAGGCTCACCACCAGTAATAACTATATGAGGTTTATAACCTATAGTATTGAACTCTCTATCTAAATCTCTCAAAAGCTTAGTAGCTGATTCTACCCCTTCCCACTGATTAGAGTATGCTCTATCTACTGCAAACCACGTATCACACCCAAAACGTCTCTGACCATCAACCTCATAAGATACGCCAAAACCAGGGCAGTTTAGATTACAGCCACCTGTTCTTAAAAAATATGATGGAACTCCCGCATAACGTCCCTCTCCTTGAATAGATAAAAAATGTTCAGTTAGCCAAAACAAAAAAAAGCCTTTTCATATATCAACCACCTGTCTCATAAAAGGCTCTATTTGAGCCTTCATTATCACTCTCACTCCAGCGATTCTCTTTGGGTTTGTCTCTTAAAACCTCTGCTAGTATAGCACTAGCCCTATCTATATCATTATTACGTACAGCCTCAGCGATAGATTGTGCCTCATCAAAATATAGACAAGGGATAAGATGTCCCTCAGCTGTCAAGCGAATACGGTTGCAACTTTCACAAAAATCGTGTTTATGTGGGTCAATGAGTCCAAAGATATAACCATTCTCTTCTATTTGATAGTTATATGATGGACTAGAACCCTCACGACCTAATCTATGAATAGTATAACGCTCTTTAATAGACTCTAATATCTCCCTACCGTGCATTCCAGATATTTCACTATTTGCGTGGCTATTTTCCATATACTCAATAAATCTAACTTGAATATCTCTATCTTTACAATACTCCAATATATCAAGAATCTCACTATCATTAATACCTTTAAGAGGTACCATATTGATTTTTACTCTTAAATCAAGCTCAATAGCTCTATCAATACCATCTAACACTTTACCTAAAACATTTTTTTGTGCAATCTGGGCTGCTATGGCAGGTTTTAGTGAATCTAGGGATATATTTAAACGTTTAAGACCTGCATCTTTAAGTGATTTAGCCATTTCACTCAATAGATAGCCATTTGTTGTAATAGCCAAATCAATATTGGGAGCATAATCGTGAATCATTTTAACAAATTCATCTAAATTGGCTCTAAGCAGAGGCTCTCCACCAGTTAGTCTAATCTTATCTACACCCTCATCAATAGCTATTTTAATAAACTTAAATAGCTCATTAAAATCTAAAAGATTCTCTTGAGGCACCCAGCTAAAAGGCTTTTCAGGCATACAATATTGACAACGAAAATTACACCGTTCTGTTACAGAGACTCTTAAGTAATTAACCCTGCGTCCATATCCATCAATTAACATATATCTCTTTTCTTTGAAAAAAATTATTTTGAAGAGTAGCAAAAGAGTCTTGAAAAGACAAGGGATTTGATAAATATATCATTTGATAAATCGAGCAAAGCCCCAAAAGGGGAGCAAATAAACCAAAGCTTTAGCTTTGATTATTTAAGACCTTTCCACTGAGCTTTATACCATAAGAAAGCGAGGAATGTAAAGATAACGAAGAATCCAATAACCCAAGGACCAACAGCTTCACGCTTAGGTTTACTAGGGTCTCCAACCTCTTCAAGATATTTATAAACTTTTTCATAACCCTCTTTACTAATACCAACACGTGGCATAGCTGTACCTTTTAAGATATGTTGAGGATTTTCTACAAATTTTTTAAGATACTCTTCACTTCTTGCCCTAACAATAATAGATAAATCAGGTGGAAGCTTTCCAAGATAACCAGCTAATTTTAACTGATACTGACCAACTTTCTTCTCAAAATCAAGTTTAGCCAAATCTACACCAGTTTTAATATCAGATTTTGTTTTAGGAGTTTGACCAATTTGAGTCCATTTATCATAATGAACAGCATGACAACGTCCACAAGCAAATTCAAATGCCTCTTTTGGCTTAACCTCTTTTGGTGCAATTGATTTTAAATAAGCTGCAATATCAGCTGCACCTTGTTTACTTGCCATACCTCCAGGCATTCCACTCTTTTTAACAAGTGCAGTATGTGTAGGACTTAAAATGAAGTTAGCAATAAATTTCTCATCTAATACAGCTCCAGCATTACTTAAATCAGGAGGATTAACTCCATAAGCAGATGCTGCTGATACTGCGTCCATAGGAGCCTTGATTCCTTGAGATTTTAAACCGTGGCAACTTGCACAAGCTGCAAATGCAGTCTTACCATTTGCTGGATTACCCTTTGCTACTGGTTTAAGATCCTTATATTGGAAGTTATTAAACTTTGCCTCTTCTATATGTTTATGCATAACAGAGTGTGCATAAGGTTCAACACCCCAGTATGTTACTAGAGTGAAGAATATAACAACGGCTAAAACCTTTAACTCTTTCATTTATGCCCCCTAACAGTTTTTTCCGCTTTGGTGATGAATGGTAGTGCAATCCATAGAATAATAAAAGTCCAAGCAGCTACAGTACCGATTGTAGTATAGATACCCATTGGAGGCACTTTACCCATAACAGATAGAACAATCATATCAATAAGAAGAAGCCAGAACCAAATAGAGAAGAGTCCACGACGATTAGCTGGAGCAACATTCGGACTTCTATCAAGGAATGGAAGTAGGAAGAAGATTACTTGAGCAAAACCAAATGCAATCAAACCAGCATTTTTAGAGAATGGTCTCAAAATCTCATAACTCCATAGGAAATACCACTCAGGATATATATGAGGAGGTGTTTTAAGTCCATTTGCTGGGTCAAAGTTTACAGGATCCATTGCAAATTCAAAATGGTAAAAGACTAGATAGAAGTAGAATATAAAGTAGATTCCCAATACAAATGTATCTTTACTTAAAAATACTGGATTAAAAGGGATAACTTTTGACTCCTTACGCTTACCTGCTTTCCACTTCTCAGCTTCAGCTTCAAAATCAAACTCTTCACCATCTTTATTATTAACGTGAGGAAGACGTAAAGTACCAAAGTGTAGTACAATAAGTGCCATAATGATTAAAGGCATTAAAAGAACGTGAAGCATAAAGAAACGTCCAAGGAATGCTTGACCTGGAACATAATCACCACGAATCCACTCAACAAGTCCATTCAAATCTAATGAACCAAGACTAAATAGATTTGTAATAACCATTCCAGCCCAATAACTCATCTGTCCCCAAGGAAGCATATATCCAGAGAAAGCCTCAGCAGAGAAACTTACAAAAAGAAGCATACCACTTAGCCAAATTAGTTCACGACCTCTTTTATAAGAGCCATAATAGATACCTGTAAACATATGGATATAGATAATTAAAAAGACCACTGAAGCAGCAACTCCGTGCATATGACGCCAAAGCCAACCATATCCAACTTCACCCATAATAGTGTGGTTTACACTATCAAAAGCCAATTTTGTATCTGGAATATAATACATCAAAAGGAAGATACCACTAATAAGTAGTACTCCAAAAGTAGCGGCTAATACCATACCCATTGCCCATAAGAAGTTGATATTCTTAGGAATCCAATACTCTGTAGATAATACTCTTTTTAGAGTATCTACTGCTAATCTATCGTTCAACCACTGATGGGAGAACGGTCTTGCATTTAAATCAAAATGTGCCATGCTCTCTCCTTACGCCACTACACCAGCTTCTTTAAGCTTCTTATATTCAGAACCTACTTCACCTAGAACAACCTTTGTACCAGTAATCTTAAATGGAGGAATCACTAATGGACTTGGAGGTGGTGCTTTAAGTACCTCTCCTGCAGCATTAAACTGCCCACCATGACAAGGACAAATAAATTTATTCTTCTCAGGGAAATAGTCAGGAATACAACCTAAGTGTGTACAAAGACCTACAACAATCATATATTTATGTCCACCAACAGTAATAAGACGCTTATCATCATAAGCATTTTTGTCATTACCATTTGGAGCAGTTGCAGGTTTTGAATTTTTAGCTACTTTAATAATTAAAATAGGTTTACCACGCCACTTCTCAACATAGAGCTTATTCTCTTGCATATTGCTAAGGTCTAGGGTTGTAAAACCTCCCGCTTTAACACTTGGTAGTGGATCCCAAGTACGTTTAGCCGCATAAAGAGCCCCTAAAGCTCCTAAACCAGCATATGCACCGAGCATCTTACCAAAGAAGTCTCTTCTATCGCTCATACCGCGTCCTTTATTTTAGAGATTAAAAACGATTTATTATAGAGCGATAAAGATAAAAAAGTATTGATTTGGCTCAAAAGAGGTAGAGACTATATTGTATATTAGTAATTTTTGTGAAGTTTCTACTCAATTTTAAATATTAATTATAATTAATAAACTACTTTTCGGATAAATTTTGTCAGGTTTTAGATATAATCTCCGCCCATTTTTTAGCAAAATTATCAATCATACCGCTATCTACTTTTTTAGTATCTAAAGCTATCTCTAAAGCCTCCCAATCACCCCACGAGAGTCTAATAACTCCAATAGACTCTAAAAATCTACTTGTACAATCTAAATCATCTTTACTATCTAACCATATAGTTTTAGCTCCTGCCATAAAAGCTTCCAATGCTGTTTGAACCATTGTAGTAACTACTACTTCACTCTCTTTGATTAAATCTTTATAACTATCACTCTCATATATCTTTTTGAAGTATTTGGCTAACTCATCTTCATATTTAACATAAAAGTAGCTACCCCAATATAGTTCTAAATCAAAATCTTTTAACTCTTTAGAGGCATTTAGTAGCCTCTTATCATAATCACTATCACCATATATTAAGACTAAATTACTATTTTTAGAGCTAGGGGCCTCTTGATATATAGAATCTACCAATGCCCCTTGAGTATAAAGAGCTAATATCTCCTCACCAAAACGACTTTTAACATTACACTCTTTTACCATATATACTTTGGCATACTTTTGAACATAAAAATCTAAACGCTCACCTATTGGCTCTGGCGAATCTATAACTAAAGTATCAGCAAAATTTACAACTCCATCAATCTCCATAATATTATCAATGGTAGTAGCCAAAGGAAGACCAAGTTCTCTACCTGCTAGTTGAGCTCTATAATCATTTACAATTAATTCTGCCTCAACTCCTTGAGCCTTTAGTTGATGCCACAAAGCTCCCATACGTCTGAGTGCATCTAAGTTTGCTCTATGGTTTGTATAAGCGTATAAATATATCAAGATTTACCCTTTTGAGCCATTTTAATATATACGTGAAGAATCTCTATTGCTGCTGGAGTAATTCCACTAATCCTAGAGGCTTCAAATAGTGTTGGTGGTGTTGCCTTCTCAAGTTTTTCCACAATCTCATTACTAAGACCTTGAACTTTTTTAAAATCAAAGCCTTCAGGGATATTAATCTGATGCATTCCTTTCATTCTATCAATCTGTTGTTGCTGTTTTTCTATATACCTATAGTATTTAGCCTCGACTAAAATCTGCTCTATAACCTCATCACTATATGAACTAAAATCTGGAAGAAGTTGAAGCAGTTTATCTCTAGTTGGATTTGCAATACGAGCTAATAGGTCAATCCAAGCTGTCTTATCATTGATTCTCTCTTCACCCATTGCCTCAAGCTTTGAAATAAACTCTTTAGTAGGTGTAGCATAATGGGTTCGTAACCAAGATAGAGCCTTATCAATATCCTCTTTAATCTTAGCAACCCTTGTAGCAAACTCTTTGGAAATTAGACCTAACTTTAGACCATAATGAGATAGACGTAGATGAGCATTATCCTCTCTTAGAAGCAGACGATACTCTGCACGAGATGTAAACATTCTATATGGCTCATTAGTCCCTTTAGTAACTAAATCATCAATAAGCACACCAATATATGCCTCATCACGCCCTAGAATAAAAGGTTCTTCACCTCTTAAGGCTAAAACTGCATTAATACCAGCTATAAGACCTTGAGCAGCCGCCTCTTCATATCCTGTAGTACCATTTACTTGACCAGCCCAATAGAGTCCCTTAATCTTTTTAGACTCTAACGTATGCTTTAGCTCTGTTGGTTGAATGAAGTCATACTCAATAGCATAACCAAAGCGAACAATTCTAGCATTCTCTAAACCACGAATGGAGTGAATCATAGCCTCTTGTACATCAGTTGGTAAAGATGTACTAAGTCCATTTAGATAGAACTCATTTGCCTCTCTTGTTTGAGGCTCTACAAAGATTTGATGACGAGGACGGTCTCTAAAGCGATTAATCTTATCCTCAATACTTGGACAGTATCTAGGACCAACCCCTTCAATCTGTCCACTAAAGAGTGGAGCTCTATAAAAATTACTCTCAATAATATTGTGTGTCTCCTCCTTTGTATATGTAACCCAACAAGGCAACTGTTTAGGAGAAAAATTTTTACGAGATGTTTGAAATGAAAAAGGTATAGGATTTTCATCACCAGCTTGAGGCTCCATTACTGAAAAATCTATACTATCTCCAGCTATTCTAGCACAAGTACCAGTCTTAAGTCTACCTATCTCAAATCCCAATCCTCTAAGTTGCTGGGCAAGAGTAATTGAAGCAAATTCACCTTGACGTCCTGCTTGTTGAGTCTTATCTCCAATATGTATTAAGCCATCTAAAAATGTTCCTGATGCAATAATTACACGAGATGCCTCATATCTATCTCCTAACTGAGTCTCTACCCCTTGAATCCTATCACCATCTAAAATTAATCCCTCTACAATCTCTTGACGTACTTCAAGATTTGGAGTATTGAGACAAATATCACGCATTCTTATACGGTATCTATCCATATCAATCTGAGCCCTGCTTCCTCTAACAGCAGGTCCTTTTGATGAGTTTAAGAGACGAAACTGTAAACCTGTCTCATCTGTACAACGCCCCATCTCTCCACCAATGGCATCAATCTCTTTTACTAAATGCCCCTTAGCAAGTCCTCCAATAGCAGGATTACAACTACTTGCACCAATTTGCTCGACTAAAATAGTAATAAGAAGAGTCTTTGCTCCCATTCTAGCTGAAGCTAAAGAGGCTTCAATTCCTGCGTGTCCTCCACCAATTACAATAACATCATAGTTCATTAAAAAACCTCACTTCATTAGCCACTCTTGTTATAATAGTTGCAATTATAGCTAAAGGGAGTATTTTGTGTTTACTGGCTTGATTCGTGAAATAGGTACTATAATAGATGATAATAAACATCTTTTAACAATTAATTCAACTATTAAAGCAAAAATTGGGGACTCTATCGCTGTTAATGGAGTCTGCTTAACAGTTAAAGAGATAATTAATGATGGTTTTAAGGTAGAAGTAGCAGATGAGACAAGGCGTATCGTACCAAATGAGAAGTTTCAAGGTAGAGTACACCTAGAACCAGCTATGCAAATGGGTGATAGATTTGAGGGACATATTGTTCAAGGTCATATAGATACAATAGGAACAATTAAAGATATTAAAAGAGGTGAAAATGCTACAGAGTTTTTTATCTTTGTAGAACCATCTCAAATTACATATCTTATTCCAAAAGGCTCTGTTACGATTGATGGAATTAGTCTTACAATAAACGAAGTTGGCTTAGATTGGTTTAGATTAACTATTATTCCACATACACTAGAGAATACACTCTTTAAAACTTACTCAATAGGAACTAAAGTAAATATTGAAACTGACCTCTTTGCTAGATATATTGAACATATTTTACAACATCACCAAAAGGTAAAAAAGCAGATGAGTTGGAGTGATATTGATGCTATATCTATGAGTTTTTAGGAGATAGGTATGAATCTTTTTGAATATGATATTCCCGATAGTGGGGAGAGTTTTAGTACACTTTTTGAGGATAAAAATATAAGAGTTGTACGTATTGTAAGCTCTGAAGATATAGATAGTAAACTCTATAATCAAAAAGAAGATGAGTGGATTGTACTGCTTAATGGTGAAGCCTCTTTAGATATAGATGGAGATATACAAGAGTTAAAAAAGGGAGATACCCTATTTATTCCTACCCATACTCCACACAGAGTCTTAAAGACTAAAAAAGGTACTCTATGGTTATCTATATATATTTTTAATAAATAATTTTTATTATTAATCTTGACATATAATAGAAGAGTTGATATACTTTTGTAACTTCAGTAAAGGAGAGTAGTTGTGGTGTATAGTATAAGTCTATTTAACTGTCATTTTTATAAGATGAGTTCTATTCTCCTTCAAAACTTATAATTAATTCTACACAATTAAAGTTATATCGACTGTGCCGATTTAGCCCCTTTTAGATAGAATCGGTCTTATTTTTTAACAATATAAAAGGTACTTATAATGAGTAAAGAGTCTATTATTATCTTTGATACCACTTTAAGAGATGGTGAACAGAGTCCTGGTGCTTCAATGAATACTCAAGAGAAGATTCAAATTGCTAGTCAGCTTGAAAAACTAGGTGTTGATGTCATTGAAGCTGGATTTGCGGCTGCAAGTCCAGGAGATTTTGATGCTATAAATAAGATTGCCCAAAAGATTAAAAACTCAACTGTATGCTCTCTTGCTAGGGCATTGGATAGAGATATAAAATCAGCTGGTGAAGCGATAGCCCCTGCACCAAAAAAGAGAATCCACACCTTTATAGCTACAAGTCCTATACATATGGAGTATAAGCTAAAGATGAAACCTAATGAGGTTATAGCTCAAGCTGTTAGGGCGGTTGAGTATGCTAAGAGTTTTGTTGATGATGTAGAGTTTAGTCTTGAAGATGCAGGTCGTAGTGATATGGAGTTTATGAAAGAGATTATAGATGCAACTGTATCAGCTGGAGCTAAAACGATAAATATTCCAGATACTGTGGGGATTCTTCTTCCCGATGAGGTGGGTTCTAGAATTGCTGAACTTAAAGCTTTTATAGGTGATAGAGCTATAATCTCTGTTCATAACCATAACGATTTAGGTCTTGCTGTTGCCAACTCTCTTTCTGCTATTAACAATGGAGCAAGACAGATTGAGTGTACAATAAATGGTTTAGGAGAGCGTGCGGGAAATGCGGCTCTTGAAGAGATTGTAATGGCTCTTAAAATTCGTCAAGATATATTTAATAGTGTTGAGACTAAGATAAATACTAAAGAGATATATCCAACTAGCCGTTTAATTGCTTCAATTACAGGTATTGAACCTCAACCAAATAAGGCGATAGTTGGTAAAAACGCCTTTGCTCACGAGAGTGGAATACACCAAGATGGGGTACTTAAAAATAAACGAACTTATGAGATATTCTCACCTGAAGATATTGGATTGGATTTAAATAATACTCTAGTATTGGGCAAACACTCTGGAAGAGCTGCATTTAAAGATAAACTAGAGCAACTTGGCTTTACTCTTAGTGAAGATAAACTAAATGAAGCATTTAAGCGGTTTAAAGAGTTAGCAGATAAGAAAAAAGATATATATGATGATGACTTAAGGGCTTTAGTTACTAGCCAAATGACAAATATCCAAAAGAGTTGGGAACTTGTTGCTCTTCAACTAATGGACTCTACAGGTGGAGTACCTAGTGCGGCTATTACAATTAAAAAGAGTAATGATAGTGTGATTACAGATGCTGGAATTGGAGATGGTACTATTGATGCAATATTTAAAACGATAGATAGAATTACTGGCTATCAGGGTCTTTTAAAAGATTATAAGGTCAAATCTGTATCTCAAGGAAAAGATGCCTTAGCAAATGTAACAGTACAAGTACAGTTTAATGATGATGAACCTGCTGTTATTGGACACGGACTTAGTGTAGATACAATGTTTGCAAGTGCAAAGGCATATCTTGGAGCATTAAATAGCTATATTAGTATGGAGGGTATGCTCAAAAGACGTAATGAAGGGGAGGAGTGTAATGTTTAACTCTTCTAAAATTTTATTTTATTTAGGAAATTTTCAATGAAAGTATTACAATTTTTAAAGCTCTTTATAGTTGTCTTTTTTGCTATTAATCTTTTAAGTGCAAGAGAGGTTATTCCTCTTAGTAAAACAACTTTTGAAGTTGTTAACGATGATGGCTCACAAAAAGTAGTTGATTTAAAGGGAAGAGAGTTTGTAGTAGTATCAGTTAGAGAACCAGGTAGCGATGGACGATTTTATACTGTAGATCGTGATGGTGTTGTATGGTGGACTGGAGCTATTACTTCAGGAGTAAATGATTATGACACTCCTTCTGGCATATTTCCAATTCTCTATAAAAAACGCCACTATATGTCAAAAAAGTATCCAGACCCATCTGGTGTTGATAATATGGACTATAGTATGTTTTTTACTCGTACTGGAAATGCTCTACATAAAGGTAGTGTAAACTGGATGAGCCACGGCTGTATCCATATAGACCCACGTGATATTGAGACTCTTTATAATTGGGCAAAAGTTAAAAAGACTCTTGTTATTATTACAAGAAAATCCTATATGCCATTTGCTCGTCCAGATTTACTTCGTTTTAATCTTAAATAGTAGAGTCTAAGACTCTACATAATTAGATAGAGCTAACTCTACTTTACGCCCATTTTGAGCTAAAACTTTTACTTCAACTTTATCACCCTCTTTAAATGATGATGCAGGACGACCTGCCATTTTAGAGATATGAAGTAAAGCATCATAATTTCCAGGCATTTCAACAAAGAGACCATACTCCATCACACGTTTAATCTCTCCTTGATATACTTTACCAATCTCATATTGTGGAACAGTAGGCTCATCTTTTGAGGCTATAGATTCAATATGTTCTCTAGCTAATTTCACACTCTCTTTACTATCACCTATTAATTTAACTCCACCACTTTGGCGATCTAAATCTATCTTAACTTCAAAACGCTCTATAATCTCTCTTATTGTACTTCCAGCTTTTCCAATAATATGAACAATCTTAGAGGGGTCAATATTAAAGTTATCTGAGATAGGAAGTGCTTGACTAGGAGTGATATTTCCCTTTGCCTCTTCCATTAGAGATAAAATATGTAAACGTGCCTCTTTTGCTTGATATAGAGCCTCTTTTAAGATATTAAGGTCAAGCCCACCTAACTTTATATCCATCTGCATAGCAGTCATTCCATTTTTAGTGCCAGTTACTTTAAAATCCATATCCCCATCGTGGTCTTCTAAACCCATAATATCACTCAAAATTGCATACTTATCACCCTCTTTAACAAGTCCCATTGCTACACCAGCGACAAGCTCTCTTAAACCTACTTCAGAGGCAATTAAAGCTAAAGAACCCGCACAAACAGTAGCCATTGACGAAGAGCCATTACTCTCAAGAATCTCAGATACTAGACGAACTGTTTGAGAATTATCCTCAATAAGCATAGGTTCTAAAGCACGTTTTGCAAGATTACCGTGTCCTAATTCCCTTCTACTAGGAGCTCCTATTGGACGAGCTTCACCTACACTAAATGGAGGAAAGTTATAATGAACCATAAACTTTTCAGTTCTAGGAGATTTTTCTGTAAGTAGTTCATACATTTGAGCATCTTTACCATCACCTAAAGTAACAGTAGCTAAAGCTTGAGTCTCTCCTCTTGTAAATAGACAAGAGCCGTGTACGCTAGGTAGGATATTTGTCTCAATAGTGATAGGACGTACTTCATCAACTCTTCTACCATCAGCTCTTTTTCTTTGCTCAAGAATTTGCCCTCTAACTTTTTGTCTCTTTACACAATCAATCGCCTTATATATCTTCAAAGGGTCATTTTCAAGTTCTAAATCACTCAAGGAGTCTTTAATATTTTGATATACCCTATCAAGAATATCCCCCCTTTCACTCTTTGATAGTCCATTAAGTGCTATATCTATAGAGTCTGAGTATCTCTCATTAATAATATTTACTAAATCCTCTAAATTATCATCTATAGATACTGGTAATGTAAGTTTTTCTCTTTTAAGAGGTAAAAATGCCTTTTCATACTCTCTACAAGTTTTAGCAATTTCACCTTTAAGATTTTCAATAAGCTCTATAAACTCATCTTCTAATATCTCATTTACCTCTTGCTCTTGAGTAGCCTTTACTGCCATCTCAATCATCAATATCTCTTCACCACTTCCAACAAGAAGTAGATCAAGTTCACTCTCTTGCATTTGACTCTGAGAAGGGTTTATCAACTCTTTATTATCTTTACGTCCTACACGTATAGCAGATACACTCTTCTCTATTGGTAGATTAGATAGTAAAAGAGCTGAGTTTGCAGCGTGTAGTGATGCTATTTGAAGATCAACTTGGCTATCTGCACTCAAAACCATAACTGTAATAACAGTTGGATATGCAAAATCTTTTGGAAATAGTGGTCTTAGAGACCTATCAATAATACGAGATGTCAAGGTCTCAAAATCACTTGGCTTACTCTCACGCTTAATAAATCCACCAGGAATCTTTGATGAGGCATAAGCCTTTTCTATATATTGAACAGTTAGAGGCAAGAATGGTTCATTTACAGCCTTTTGTTCAACTACTACTGTAGCGAGTATTACACATTTACCTTGAGTATATAAGACAGAGCCATCACTTTGACGAGCCACTTTACCTATACTATAACTCTCTTCAACTCCATTAGCTTTAATATTTACTATTTTTTCTTGCATATTATCTACTTCCCTTTAAATTTTAAACTTCCTATCGTGGTCTATTTGAGGAATTTGTCTATTAATCTCCTCTTCATCAAAATAGAAACGAAAATTATCTACATACTCCATAACTATCTCATAAGCTTGGTTAATATCTTGAATCTTATTAAAATCCGTAGAGTTTAAATCTGGGTGATAGCGTCTTGCTAAGTCTCTATAGCGTCTCTTGATTTCTGCCCTACTAACTATTGAAGGAAGTCCCAAAATCTCAAGAGCTTGATGAATATCTTTACTATTCATCTATAGTTTTCCATGGGCCCCACCTATACCGCCAAATGGAATTAGATTAAACTGAAGACTAATTGAGCGATTGTGCAAGGCACCTCTACCACTTTGTGTTAGAATAGGAGTCGATTCATCTTGGAATACTACACTAACATTCCAACACTTCTTATCATATAATAACCCTAGCTTCCAATTTTTAGCAAGTTTATTTTTAAAATCATAATTGTATGTTCCATACCACGTTAAGCGGTCATTTTGCTTATATCGAATATCAAAGTTCAACTCTTTTTGGCTAATAAGATAACCTGTTACATCTTTTTGTTTTTGTTGAGTATATCCTATACTAAATCCTAAACTATCTATGTGATAGCCCAAAGTACCAGAGATTTGCCTAATCACTTTATCTTTTAATGAATAATCAAAACGACCAGAGAAACTATAAGCTCCATACTCCATATTAAGCTCTTGATGGAGTTCATTCCAACGAGATACCTTATCTTCAGGATAATAATCTGCTGAAATTAGATAGTCTGCTTTAAATGGACTATTATAAGATTCCCAAAAGTTATGCACTCCTAAAGCAAGACGAGTCTTATATAGCATTTGAAGATTATAATCTCTAACAAGGTTACTATCTAATTCATTATAGTGAAGGTCTCCTTCCCCAAGAAGTGTACTTTTACTAAGTAGGGCTGAAAACTCCATAGTATGTAAACCACTATCATAAGAGTGAACTAAATCGCTAGATAGTTCAGCTTTGTGGTACAAAACAAAGGCAGAATAGTGATTTTTATCTCCTCTAGAAGATGGACTTCCACCAATAAACTTAGTATCAGAAGCACTCAACTTCTCTTCAAGAGTAAAGTTAAGATAGTCATCTAGCAATGAAGTATGAAACTCAACTGGCAAAGAGACACTCTCTTGCATTGCCTTTGTGCCACTCTTACGCCAATAGTTATGTACTTGAGCATCAACTTTATAATGTATGGCATCTGTACCTAATGGAGTAGAGAATTTATGATATTGTAAAGATGGAAGCTCTTGGATAGTCTTTTTATTATCCTTACTAGCTGTATCTATAAAATATCTAACATTAAAACCAAAATATTGCTTATCATTATATAAAAGATAATTTAGACGAGACTCTTGAAACTGACTATTGGCTTGAAGATGATTAAGTGGCTTATTTTGAAGGTTTTTATAATCAATATCATTAAATAGATTGATATTAGTATAGAGTCCATCTCTATATCCATTTGGTTTTAAGCCCCTTAAAAAATTACTACTTTCATATATAAGCTCAAAGCCGTAGTGGTTCTCATTCTTTAACTTATTATTTTGTATATATGATTTTCTATCGTGAAAATATCCTGTACGAATCTCACCCTTGGAGTATTGACTATCTACAAAACGAAATGTTCCATAAATTCCTGTCCCTCTTTTTGTACGAATTGCAGGATTTAGTGTCAAGTCCATATTTGGAGCAATTGCCAAAAAATATGGCTGTTCATAATAGAACCCTTCATCTCCTCTTGAGCCAAAATGTGGTGATAAGAGACCTGAGTGGCGTTGTCTCTCTAGTGAAAATCCAAGATAAGGGGTATAGAATACTGGCATCTTACCCGCATAAAATTTTACATCGTGAAGACGCATATATTTTGTTTTAGAGTCATACTCTGCTTTACCAAACTTTACAGACCAATCTGGGTCTTTTACAGAGCAACTAGATAGTACACTATTTGTTAGGGTATAGTTACCATCTTTTGCATCTGCATAATCTGAATATACCCAAATATCATCTCTATTTGAGTGGTAAAAATCACTAAAGAGTACACGATTTGTATCTGTTTTAAATACTAATTTATCTGCTAAAACTTTACTTCCATTTTTACTAAGAACCTCAACATGTCCCTCAACAACAATTCTCTTAGCCTTTTGATTATATCTAGCTCTATCACCGAGGAAAAGTGTTCCATCATAAGCAAGTACTACATGACCTTTTGCATAGACAATATTATCTTTACTCTCAAAGTGGTCAGCATATAACTCAGCCAAGCCCGTATTAGTATCTACATTAGCATCAAGAGAGATGATAGAAGCCAATGCCAAAGATAAACCTATTTTTTTATTTATTAGCATTTTTCACCTCTCTTCTAAAAAAATATCACTAATATATCTCATCACAATATGAAGAGATTTATACTTCACATTATACCTTTAGTGCTTGGTAAGCTATATCTGTTCTGCACTGCTTACCTGCAAAATGAACCTGACCTACTAACATATAAGCTCTATCTCTTGCCTCTTTGATAGAATCACCAACTCCAACACAAACAAGTACCCTTCCACCAGTTGCATATAGCTTTCCATCTTCATCTTTACTAACACCAGCAAATGAGATATGGCTATTTTGTGCTAAATCTTCGTGGTAAATCTCATCAATAATAATCTCAGCAGGTTCACTAGAACTATATGGATAATTCTTACTTGCCATTACAACACCAACAGCATAACGATCATAAAACTCTATCTTAACCTCTGATAATCTACTAGTTGAAGCCTTATAAAATAGCTCACTAGGGCTAGATTTTAGTAATGGCATAAGCTCTTCACACTCAGGATCTCCAAAACGAACATTATACTCCAAGATATATGGCTCACCATCAACAACCATTACACCCATAAATAGGACTCCTGTAAATGGCATTCCCTCATCTTGCATACCTTTTAGTGTAGGACGTATTACTCTCTCATCAAGTTTTTTATAGATACTCTCATCTACTAAAGGTGTTGGGGCATAAGCTCCCATTCCACCAGTGTTTGGACCCTTATCTTCATTAAGGAGACGTTTATGGTCTTGGGCTGCTGGAAGTACTACATAATCTTTTCCATCACAAATAGCAAACACAGATAACTCATAGCCATCTAAGAACTCTTCAACCACTACACGGTTACCAGCTTCACCAAAAGCTTCACCACTTAGCATTCCTTTTACAGCCTCTTTTGCCTCATCACTAGATAGAGCGATAATTACACCTTTACCACCACAAAGACCATCAGCCTTGACAACAATAGGAGCTTTAAGAGTATCAATAAATTCTGAAGCTTTTTCAAAAGAGTCTGTCTCTATATATCTAGCTGTAGGAATATTATGACGAGCTAAAAAGTTTTTCATAAATATTTTAGAGCCTTCAAGCTGTGAAGCTTTAGCACTTGGTCCAAAGATTGTTAAGCCTTGCTCTTGAAAAATATCCACAATTCCATCTACAAGTGGAGCTTCAGGACCAACAATAGTAAGTTCAACTCCATTATCTTTAGCAAAATTAGCCAACTCTTTATAGTCAGAAATTAATATATTCTCTCCAAGCTCATCAGTAGCACCATTACCAGGAGCAAAATATATCTCATCTACCTTAGGGTCTTTTTTTAATGCTAAACCTATAGAGTATTCACGCCCTCCACTCCCTACTAGCAATACTTTCATTAAACCTAGCCTCCTTTGAGAAATCAGCAATTAAAAAGTACACTTTTAAATTTCTCATCTCTCACTAAAATCCCCCAAATGGCCGTATTTGCGATGTGTCGGCCCGGATAAGCCAACGGTGGAGGAGTGAAAGAGGCTTTAGGGAAGAGATTCTCGTCTGTCTCCAAACTCAAGCGATTCTCCTCACTCACCACCTCTTTACAAAGTCCCCCAATAGTTTATATGTTGGACCCCATTTGCAAAGTAAGCGTACCATCTAGGTTAGAGAAATTATAACCAAAGCGTTATTAGGTATAAATAAAAGAGCTAATAATTTAATTAATCTAAATTTTTAGATATTTCAAAAGCTTTAACTACACAAGCATCAATTGTTGGTTTTGATGAAACTTCTGCTTGAATATTTGCTGGAAGATGTTTTAGTGTAGCCCTTCCAATTACTACAGCCTTATAACTCATATCCCAAGAGAAATTTTTTAAAAAGCAGTGAATGGTAGAAGGAGAGGTAAAAATTATAATTGAACCATCTAGTGGTCTATCCCTATCTTGATAAGTTTTACACCTTGTCTCATATATAATCTGCTCTTTTAAAGATATTCCAAATTTTGATAAATAGCTTTTACTATCAAAAGATACCTCTTTAGGGCGTAAATAAAGTAATTTTCTATTTTTAAATCTATCAACAATATCTTTTGCTAAATTAGAGCCATAGTACTCTTTTGGTTGATATATTACCTCTGCACCCAAGCTCTCAATTTGCTTTTTTGTTGCTGGTCCTATAGCAACACAAGGTAGTTTTTTCCAACTTGAATCAATAGCTTCAGCACTTATAACTGCTTGTTTTGAGGTAAACATTATAGTATCACACCCATCAAGTTCTAAGCTCTTTGCACATAAAGAGAACTCAATCATACTCAAAGAGTATGTACCTTTATATTGGCGTGGAGATGTTAGATAGATACTTCTCACTTCTTAACCTTATTCTAGCTACTACTCTTAGTAGATATAGCATTTGCATTATAATAGATGTCATTTATATCCTCATCATCATAAGGATCAAAGTGCGGTGTAATTACCCAACCCTTTAGAGTATCAAGTGATGCTATCTTGTACTCAATATCTTCAGCGATTTTGTGAGCCTCTTCTAGTGTCATATTTGGAGTTAAAACCAGATGAAACTCTACAAAATTATGAGAACCATCAGTTCTAGTCTTTAGCCAATGATATCCATTTACCTTTTTACTATTTCCAATAATCTCTGCAATCTTAGCAACAATATCACTATCTAAAGAGCGGTCAAGTAAAATCATTACTCCCTCTTGGATAATCTCATAGGCTGAGTAGATAATATAAATACCTATTCCAAAACCAAATATAGCATCAATCCAATCTAATCCACTAAGCCAAACTAAAAATAGAGTAATAATAACAACGCCACTACTCAAAAGGTCTGTTTTATAATGTAAAGCATCTGCTTTTATTACAATATTATCAGTCTCTTTAGCAATGCGAAAGAGATAACGTACCAAAAACCAAGTGATAATAAATGAAAGAATCATCACTACAAGTGATACCCCCAAATAGTCTGTTGCTTTATGCTCAAATAACTTAACAATAGCTTCATATATAATAAACAATCCAGAGAGAGTAATAACAGTTCCCTCAATCACACCTGCAATAGCTTGGACTTTTCCTTTACCATAGGGAAATTTCTCATTTGGGTGTTCCTCTGCCTTTTTAATAGCAAAAAAATTAAAAATAGAGACTGTCATATCTAAAGTAGAATCTACTGCAGATGCTATTACAGCTACTGAACCACTCATTACTCCTATAATAAGCTTAGCAATGGTTAAAATTGTTGCAAATAGTGTAGCAACTAGTGTCGCCTTTCTTTGAGGAGAGAACTCCTCAAACTTATATAAAATATTTGCCATATAATCTAAGAGCCTATAATAGGAAGAACACGAGAATATGCAGGAGTTGTATTTTTACCCTTTCCTCTACCACTATGTCTTTTAGCACAATATCCTATAGGCTCTTCCCCAGGGAAATAGTGAGCAGATGCCATACAGTTATGTGGAGCCTTGACAAAAGGCTCCGTCTCTACAACAGAGTACTCACTGCTACCACAAGGGTCTTTCATAAATCCTTGACCACATTGCTCACTAGCATTTGCTACACTTAGTACTCCTAATACTAGCATCAAAAAGCCAAAACCAACTACACCTTCTCTTCTCATAGCTCTCACCTTTTAAAATAGATTAATATCTAATCTAAATCATAACATATTTTTAAAAAGGTATAGTGTAGGTCTATACATAGGAGCTATAAAGCTTTACTTAAAAGATTACTTACTCTCCTAGCAAAAGCTCCTTTATCTTTTACCTCTAAGCCCTCAGCTAACTTAGCACTATCTAGCAATACCCAAACACTCTCTTTGAAAGTATTATCATCTTTAAGCTCCTGAAGTTTTTTAATCATTTCGTGTTCTGGATTAATCTCCAAAATTAGTGGAAGCTCTGGTTCTTCTTGTCCCATTTGGCGGAATATATGACGCATAGATGCCATAGGGTCGCTACTATCTGGTACTACACAACTAGGGCTTTGGCTCAATCTTGTTGTAACTTTAACATCTTTAACCTCTTCACCCAAAATACCCTTAATCTTCTCAATTAATTGGCTAAAACTCTCATTTAACTCTTTTAACTCCTCTTCGTTTTCAACTTCAGGAGCTTCAACAGTGGCAATATCTACAAGCTTCCACTCTTTGTACTCTCCAATAGCAGGAGTAACAATTTCATCAATCTCCTTATCGTCCATAATCAACACTTCAATATCTGCCTTTTTATAAGCCTCAAGAAGTGGAGAGTGTCGTAGTAGATTCTCATCATCTCCAATAATATAGAAAATCTCTTTTTTAGTCTCACCCTCTCTCTCACCTGCGCGTTTCATATAATCATCAAGTGAAATCAATCCCTCAACTTTGCTACTTTTATATCTAACAATCTCAAGAAGAGTCTCTTTATTTACGTGGTCAGTGAAAATCCCCTCTTTTATGAGTTTGTTATACTGCTCAATAAACTGTTTAAACTTATCATCATCTAATCTCTTAATCGCATTGAGAATCTTTTTTACTGAACTTTGGCGAATATTTGCCAAGATACGATTCTCTTGTAAAATCTCACGACTCACATTTAAAGGTAAATCTTCACTATCAATAATACCTCTAACAAAGCGAAGATATAAAGGTAAAAGCTCTTTCTCTTCATCTGTAATAAATACACGTTTTACATATAGCTTTACACCTGCTTGAAAATCTGCTCTAAAAATATCTGCTGGAGCAGTATTTGGAATATAAAAGAGTGTTGTATATTCCAATGAGCCTTCTACTTTATTATGAAGATAGCTTAAAGGCTCTTGACTATCGTGCCAAAGTGTTGAATAGAACTCAATATAATCCTCTTTTTTTAGCTCACTCTTAGGTAGTGTCCAAAGAGCCTTTGCCTCATTAATCTGCTCACTCTTTTTAACTATCTCAGTTTTTGCTTCATCACCCTCACCTACTCTCTCTTCCTCTTCATAGTGTAAAAATATTGGATAAGCAATATGATCAGAGTACTTTTTGACAACCTCTTTTACTCTAAAGCTATCTAAAAACTCTTTAGCATCATCTTTTAGTTTAATATAGATAACTGTTCCGTGTTCATCTTTTACTACAGGATTTATCTCATACTCTCCTGTTCCATCACTACTAAACTTCCAAGCCTTCTCATCTCCTGCTTTTTTACTAATAACATCTACAACATTAGCTACCATAAATACAGAGTAAAAACCTACACCAAATTGACCAATTAAATTATTATCCTTTTTGGAATCACCTGTTAGTTGCTCAATAAAGGCTTTTGTACCAGATTTCGCAATAGTTCCAAGATTTTGTATTAAATCCTCTTCATTCATACCAATACCGTTATCGCTAATGGTTAAAGAGTTATCATCTTTATCTATCTTAATATTAATTTTAGGATTCCAATCTTGCTCTTTAAACTCATCTTTAGTAAGACGTAGATAGTTGAATTTATCTAGTGCATCACTTGAGTTTGATACTAACTCTCTTAAAAATATTTCACGATTTGAGTATAGAGAGTGAGTCATTAGATGTAATAGTTGTCCTATCTCTGTTTGATACTGATGTTTAGCCATTATATTCTCCTAAAAAAATTTTAAAGTATTTTACATTAGATTTAGAAATATTTCAAGAGTTTTTGAAGATTACCTTAGTCATATTGACTAAGGTATAGTTATATAGCTCTACTATCTATAAAATATTATAGTTTAAAGTACTATTTTGACATATTCCCTACGCCTAAAGGCGGAGGATTTTGGATTTAGAACGGAAATTAAGCTATTAAAGCCTCTTACACTTCCTATACAAAAGGTCAATGCCCCAACCTTGTAAATATTAAACTTAACTTTGTACGATAAGCTCATCACCCTTTTTTATAGTGCCACCATTGATAACTTTCAAATAGACTCCACGAGTCTCTTTTATCAACATAGGGAGCTTAGAGTCATATATAGATAAGTGTTGGCAAATTGTACAAGGTTTTGTAACCTCTAAAATAATATCCTTGGATATAAGACGCTCTCCTGATTTTAACAAGCGTGTATCAAAATCTACTAATATATTCTCACCTAAATCACCAAATTTAAGCTCTATACCCTCATCTTTTGCCATTTCATAGGCTATAAGTCCCGTTATCAAAATAGAACGGTCTATCTTTTTATTGTAAAACTTATCTCCAACTACACCACCAAAATCAAGATAAAGCTCTTGAGATTTTTGACGACCAGCTAGCTGATTATCAGCAAAAAAAAGCTCTAGTATTTTCACTTTTAAAAACTCCTTTCCTACTCATGAGCAACAAACTTTACATTAATATCATAAGTTCTATTATCACTATAGTGTGCTCCAAAACCAAAGCGTTGTAACTGTTTTAGATAGTTTGTAAGTGCATAATTAAAATCTGGATTTCCTGAAGTTCTGACTATATCATAATTAAAATGTCCATCTGGATATATTTTGAAGTGAATATCCATCTCCTCACCTGCAAAATTAACTTGAGCTGGCCACCCTCTTAATAGTCGTTCAACCTTGGCTAAGTAGGCATTCTCTATACCCTTTTGACCTCTATTTTTATTTAAACTCTTAAGTCCCTCTCTCTTTTTGTGGCTTTTTTGTGCAACTTTTTTTCTTGCTTTAAACTGTTTACTCTTTTTTATACTCTTGAAGAGTTTTTTTGTATCTGGTTTTTTAGCAACTAAATGTCTCTTTATAACCCTATTTCTAAGCTTTTTCTTTTTGACAACTTTACTATTTTTTATCTTTTTGGGCTTTGTATCTATCTTTTTAACTTTTTTATCTCTTTTTGAAGAAGGAGTATTTGTTCTCTTTAAGGTGTGTTTAGTACTCTTTTGTTTAGATACTTTTGGCTTAGATGACTCTTTTAATTTCGGATTTATAGTAGCAGGAGTTTTAGAAGGCTTAGGATTTGCCAATGATACCTCTATACCCTTCTTATTCTTATCTACAAAATGGATAGAATCATCACTGTGATGAAAGGCAAAATAGAAGAGTAAAAGCCCAACAGTAACTAAATATATAAGAATTGCTGCCATAATGGCAAAGAGTTTATCTACTATCATTGTGTAACTAGTGAAACCCGTAAAAAACCTGCTTTTTTAACTACTCTTAGCAGATAGATAACATCCTTATATGGCAAGGAGGCATCAGCACGGATATAGACATTATGTTTTTTATTTAGCTTAGAAGCCTTTAAGATAAAATTATCTGCAAAATCTTGAATACTATAGCTATCTTTACCAAAATAGATTTTTTTATTCTTATCCATACGAATAGTAAGGCTCAAGCTCTTTTGAATATGCTTAGTACGTGAGCCTTTTGGTAGATTAATCTGCTCTTGATAGGTAATTGTCGGTGCTGTTACCATTAAAATAGCCATAAGAACCAACATTACGTCCACAAATGGAGTAATATTTAAATCGGGATTATCATCCCAATGATACATCTTAATGCTCCTTATGCCAATAAGCAAGAATTATATCTGCTTGAGACTCTAGGATAGATTGCAACTCATAAGCTTTACGTTTTAGCATTAGATGAAATACATAAGCAAATACTGCCACTAAGATTCCTGCGGCTGTTGCTACTAAAGCTTCACTAATTGCTGGAGCGACGATAGACAAAGATGCACTCTTTTGTATTCCTAGTCGTCCAAAAGCTTCAAGTATCCCAACTACTGTACCAAATAGACCAATAAAAGGAGATGTAGATGCAATAATAGATAGAGGTGTTAGCCCCTTTGTAGCACCGCGTACTGCATCATTACAAGCGGCCTTTAATACATCAGAGTTTAGCATTCCTACCTTCTCAAGATGAGCAAATAGTAGTGAATCAGATGATACCTTTTGGTCGCGTCCTTTATATAGCTTTTGCAATGAAAACTCCTCAGATTGAAGACGTTTACCAAGTAGATGATCTCTATATAAGAATATTGCAAAAACCATAATAAAGTATATAGAAAGGACAATTAGTACCATCCAAGTGATGGCACTTGTATGAGATAGATAGAGTGAGAGAGTATTCACGTTAATAAGACTTCTTAATTGATTCTACTTTACTAACCGCAGTAGCGATTACCATATCTGATGTTTGAGCCTTTTTAAGAAGTTCTTTAGCTTCAGACATACGCTCAGCCAACTGTCCATCTTCATCACTAATCAAGACTGCACCATCGACAATGCAACTTACTTTGCCTTCATCTACCTTTACATAGCCTTGGTTAATTGCGACCATAATCTCTTTACCTGCTGATGTCTCAACAGTAATGACCCCTGCATCTAACAAAGAGACAAGAGAGGCGTGTTCAGGAAGAACCCCAAACTCCCCCTCTTTTCCAGGGAGTGTTACCATCTTTGCCTCTCCATCATATATAAGACCATTTGGAGTTACGATCTCAAGTTTCATACTTTTCATAGAGATCCTTTAAGGCTTAAGAAGCCTTTGCTTTCATTTTTTCAGCTTTTTCAATTGCCTCGTCCATACTTCCAACCATATAGAATGCTGCCTCTGGCATATCATCATACTCACCATTAAGAAGACCACTAAAGCCTTTGATAGTCTCTTCTAGTGTTACATAACGACCTGGAGCACCAGTAAATACTTCAGCTACGTGGAATGGTTGAGATAGGAACTTCTCAACTTTTCTTGCTCTCTCAACGACAAGCTTATCCTCTTCACTAAGTTCGTCCATACCCAAGATAGCGATAATATCTTGAAGGTCTTTATACTTTTGAAGAATCTGTTGAACACCTCTTGCTACTTGATAATGTTCATCACCAATAATTACAGGGTCAAGCATACGACTAGTTGAATCTAGTGGATCAACTGCTGGATAGATACCCTTTTCTGCAATAGAACGGTTTAGAACTGTTGTTGCATCAAGGTGTGCAAAAACAGAAGCAGGAGCAGGGTCAGTTAAATCATCTGCTGGGACATATACAGCTTGTACAGATGTAATTGAACCTTTTGTTGTAGATGTGATACGCTCTTGGAGTTTACCCATCTCACTAGCTAGAGTTGGCTGATAACCAACAGCAGATGGAATACGACCCAAAAGTGCTGACATCTCTGCACCAGATTGAGCAAAACGGAAGATATTATCGATAAACATCAATACATCTAGTCCCATCTCATCTCTAAAGTACTCTGCCATAGTCAAACCAGTTAAAGCGATACGATTTCTTGCTCCTGGAGGTTCATTCATCTGACCATAGCATAGAGCAACTTTATCCAATACATTGGACTCTTTCATCTCATTATATAGGTCATTTCCTTCACGAGTACGCTCACCAACACCAGCAAAGACTGAATAACCACTGTGTTTCATAGCAACGTTATTGATAAGTTCCATAATAATAACGGTTTTACCAACACCTGCACCACCAAATAATCCAACTTTACCACCCTTTGCATAAGGTGCTAACAAATCTACGACCTTGATACCAGTCTCAAAGATTTCAGCTTTTGTACTTTGAACATCAAATGGTGGTGGAGTTCTATGAATTGACCAATGCTCTTTTGCTTCAACAGGTTTACCATCATCAATAACATTTCCAACAACATCAAAAATTCTACCCAATACCTCTTCACCAACAGGAACTTTAATTGGGCTTCCTAATGCTTTTACCTCTTGACCTCTTACAAGACCTTCAGACATATCCATAGCAATCGTTCTAACACGATTGTCTCCTAGCTGAATAGCTACCTCAAGAATAAGAGGTTGCTCTTTACCATTTACACTAAGCGTTGTCTCTAACGCTTCGTTAATTTCAGGTAGGTAATCGCTAAATTCAATATCGACTACCGGACCCATAACTTGTATGATTTTACCAGTCATCTACTCTCTCCTCGTTTTATTTCAATGATTCAACACCACTAATAATCTCTATTAGTTCAGTGGTGATGGCTTCTTGTCTTGCCTTATTATATTTAACACTTAGAGACTTTACCATCTCTTTGGCATTTGTTGTCGCTGCGTCCATTGCTTGCATTCTCGCTCCATGCTCTCCAGCTAGAGAATCAATTAAAGCGTAGAACATTATATACTCAAGATATTTATGTACCAATGCCTCAAGTAAAGTATCATCATCATCGGGCTCTAACTCAAGCTCTGAAGGACTCAACTCTGCCTCATTAGAGATGGCAATTGGATCAACAGGCATGAGATTATCTACTCTAATCTCTTGTGTAATCATATTTACATAACCGTTATGAATAACGATGACTTTTTCAGTTTTACCTGCAATATAATCATCTACACAAGCTTTAATAAATTTTGATGCCTCTTCATAAGAAGGACTTGCACTCAAGCCATCTATTTCATCTAACATCTCTATTTGATTAAAACGGTAGTAAGCAATACCCTTTTTACCAATAGCACGAAGACGAACGGTTGCCCCTTTGGCTTCCCACTCATCTTTTAGTCTATTAACCTCTTTTATAGTTTGGGAATTAAATCCACCGCATAGCCCTTTATCAGCAGTAACAAATACTATATCAACTACAGAAGGATTCTCAATAGTTTTAAAGTAAATATTATTATTTACATTACCATATTTAGCAATCTGCTGAGCAATCTCTTGAATCATCTCTGTAATCTTTTGGGCATAGACCTTAGAACGTTTGGCAAGCTCTTCAGCACGTTTAAGTTTAGCAGAAGAGACCAATTTCATAGCATGTGTCGTCTTCTGTGTCCCTTTTACACTTTTGATCTTGCGTTTAATATCTTTTAAGCTAGCCATTGCTTCAACCTTAACTTATACTGCAAACTGGGACTTAAAATCCTCAATTGCTTTTTTTAGTTCCTCTTCAGTATCAGCTTTAAGCTCTTTGCTCTCGCGGATACTATCTAGGATAGTACTATATTTAGCATCTAAGAAAGTATAGAACTCTTGCTCAAAACGTGTAATATCTGATACAGGAATATCATCAAGGTAACCTTTTGTACCTGTATAGATAATAACTGTCTGTTTCTCAACAGAGATAGGAGCATAAGGAGGCTGTTTTAGTAAATCTGTCATTCTTGCTCCACGCTCTAGTTGATGGCGACTATGCTCATCAAGATCACTTGCAAACTGAGCAAATGCTTGAAGTTCACGATATGAAGCCAAATCGAGTCTTAGAGTTCCTGAAACCTTTTTGATAGCTTTAATCTGTGCAGCTCCACCAACACGAGATACAGATAGACCTACGTTAATAGCAGGACGGATACCAGAGTTGAATAGGTCAGTCTCTAAGAATATTTGCCCATCTGTAATAGAGATAACATTAGTAGGAATATAAGCAGATACATCACCAGCTTGTGTCTCAATGATAGGGAAAGCTGTAATAGAACCAGCTCCTAACTCATCACTAAGTTTTGCAGCTCTTTCAAGTAGTCTTGAGTGTAGATAGAATACATCACCAGGATAAGCTTCACGACCTGGAGGACGACGAAGGATCAAAGACATTTCACGATATGCAACAGCGTGTTTAGATAAATCATCATAGAAGATAACTGCATGTTTACCATTATCTCTATAGTACTCAGCCATTGTTACACCAGCATAAGGAGCGAGATACTGTAATGCAGAAGAGTCAGATGCACTAGCATTAACAATAATAGTGTAATCCATAGCACCATTCTCTTCTAGTTTTTTAACTAAAGAGGCAACAGTAGATTGCTTTTGACCAATTGCTACATAGATACAGATAACATCTTGACCCTTTTGGTTGATAATTGTATCGATAGCTAATGTTGTCTTACCAGTTTGACGGTCTCCAATAATAAGTTCACGCTGACCTCTACCAACAGGAACAAGAGCATCAATAGCTTTGATACCTGTTTGAAGAGGTTCATGAACAGATTTTCTAGCCATAATACCAGGAGCTTTCTCTTCAACAAAACGTTTTTCGTCAGTCTCAATAGCTCCTTTACCATCAATAGGCTCTCCAAGTGGATTTACAACACGTCCAATAAGTGCATCACCAACAGGAATCTCTAAAAGACTACCAAGTCGCTTAACACTCATACCCTCTCTAATCTCTGTAAAGGCTCCAAGAACTACGATACCAACACTAGACTCTTCTAGGTTTAGGACTTGTCCCTTTACTCCATTTTCAAATTCGACCATCTCTCCGGCCATAACATTGTTAAGTCCATAGACTCTAGCGATTCCATCACCAATACTGATAACTTTACCTACTTCATTAATCTCTACATTCAGTTCAAAATTTTCAATCCGCTCTTTTATAAGAGAACTAATCTCATCTGCTTGCAATTTTGCTGCCACTGCTACTCCTTTCTGTAAGTTTACTTTTTTTTAGAGTGCTCGTTGAATAAAATTCAACAACTCTGATTTTATTCGAGTTTTTGAGATGTTCATCTCTAATCCCAAATCATCTACTACTACTCTAAGACCATCATTATTATCTACGGTTTGAGTCAAATTAATCTTAGCACCGCTATATGATTCTAAAACTTTTTCAAGTTTTTTCATCTCTGTTTTTGATATTTTACTATCTGCTTCAACTCTCCCATCAAATTGATTTTTAATATGCTTAATATCATCTGAAATAATCTGAGTTAAAGTAGGAACTAGATTTAATCTTCCTTTAGTACTCATAAACTCTAATAGATGATAGATACGCTTATCAAGTTTATCTTTTAAAGGTTCTACTAAAAGATTAAACTTCTTATTAGAATCAATTAGTGGAGAGTTTACAAACTCTTTCACCTCTAGCTCACAAAAGCTTTTCTCAAGCTCTCTAAGAGATAGAAGCTGTTTAGATAACTCTTTTTCTGGTATCAAATCTCTCAATGCTTTAGCATAACGTTTGGCAATTAGTTCATTCATCTACGCCACCTCTTTTGCTAAATTATTGATAATTTGAGTTCCACTCAATGGAATATCATCTGAGTTAATATTCTCATCAAGTAAAGAGACAATAAGTTCACGTTGCATTTTACGCTTTTGCATATCCATACGCTCTTTATATTGATTCTCAAGAGAAATCTCTTCCTTCTCTCCTAACTCTTTATAACGAGTTGAGAGTAAGAGAGCCTCTTTTTTAGCATCTTCTAAAATCTCTTGAGCCTTCTTTTCACTCTCAGCTAATGTCTGCTCTGCTCTTTTTTTAGCACTTTTTGCCTCTTGAAGATGAGTTTCAATCTCACTTAGCTGACTTGCAATCTTATCTTTTCTCTCTTGAAAAAAGTTACGAATCATATCTGCAACTAGATAATATACAAGACCAGCAAAGATTATAAAGTTAAATAATCTTGGAACAAAGTCTGTCTCTCTACCTGCGATAGTTGCATAATGGCTAGTAGCCTCTCCCTCACCAGCAATAAGAGCAAATGCAGGAACTGCTAGAGCAAAAAACAGAATTTTAATACTTTTTTTCATACTCAATCCTCTCCCTTATATTTGACTAAATTTAGCTTTTAGACTCTCTTTAATCAACGGAAGTTGAGAAAGAACAGCTGATTTTAAAGCTTCACGCTCTTGAGATAAATTGGTCATAAAACTCTCATATTCAGTCTCTAGTGATGCCTGTTTTTTAGCCAAAGATATGCTATTAGACTCTTTTGCTGTCTCAATTGCACTTTGGCGTATTTGAGTGGCTTCGTTTTTAGCCTCTTCAAGCTTTTTTTGAGCTTTAGCTAATAACTCTTCACTTCCACTACTTAGACTCTTAGCCTCCTCAAGGTCGTGAGCAATAGTTCTATCTCTTTGATCCATAAAGTTAACTAGTGGCTCATAGAGCTTACTATTTAACTGATAAATCAAAAAGAAAAATATCAATAGAACAATTACCATTAAAAACGGATGTAGTTCAAGCATCGGCACTCCTCATAAAAATTAACGTAATATTATCATCTTAGCTTTTAAATAAGGATTAAGTAGGGCTTATGAATCTCTTTGATTTAAAAAATTTATAAAATCTTCCCAACTATTTGAATCACTAAGTTGAATTTCAACACCTTTATTAGTAATTTTATGAGGAAATGGTATTAATTTATTGATAGTCTCTACTATATCTGAATCCACAACAGATTTATTTGTATCTCTATTTTTAGAGAACTCCTTGGTATTTATATTTTTTTGTCTTATTCTTCTAACTAAATCCTCTGTTTGACGGACACTAAGTCTTTGTCCCATAATACTATCTACAACTAGACGTTGTTTATCTTCTGATAGTGTTAATAATACTTTTGCATGTCCTTGAGTCATACCCCCTTTAGTAAGGGTATCTCTAGCATAGTCTGATAGAGAGAGAAGTCTTAAAGTATTAGTGATTTGAGAACGGCTTTTATATACAATATTTGCTAACTCTTCGTGAGTAATCCCATGTACTTCAATCAATTCACGATAAGCCTCTGCTAACTCTATTGGTGATAGGTCTTCTCGTTGAATATTTTCTACTAAAGCCAACTCTCTCATACGTAGATTATCTAAATCTACATCTGCAATAATTGCCCTAATAGTAGGAGATTCTAATAGTTTATGAGCCCTAAGACGACGCTCTCCTGCTACCAAAATCCATCTTTTTCCATTGGGTACAACAACTACAGGTTGTAAAAGTCCATAGCGTTGAATAGATTCAGATAACTCCTTTAAGCGTTCTAAATCGAACTCTTTTCTAGGTTGATATGGATTTGGGTCAATCTTATTAACATCTAACTCTTCTATAATTTCACCTAGTTCATCTTTGGCAAAATCTTTATCTTTAAGTTCATTCTCATAAGCAAATCCAACCTCTTCAAGAATTGAGCCTAATCCTTTACCTAGTGCCATTTTAACTCCTTATTATAGCTTCTGCTAATGCTTCATAAGCCTTTGCACCTTTAGATGTTGAAGCATAATTGATAACTGGCTGACCAAAACTAGGGCTCTCTGCAACTTTAACATTGCGAGGTACTACAATAAATTCATTTTGATTTTGTATAAAAAGTTTATCACGGAAATGGTGTTCTAAGTCTGCTAATACCTGCTTAGATAAGTTATTTTGAGAAGAGTACATTGTGGGTAGAAATCCTTTAATTGCCAACTTCGGATTTATTGTTTTCCTCAATAGAGATACAGTATTTAGTAATTGTGCCAAGCCCTCTAAGGCAAAAAATTCACACTGAATAGGAATAATTACTGAATCTGAAGCACTCAAAGCATTTATTGTAATTGGACCTAATGCTGGAGGAGAATCAATAATAATATAATCATATTTTTTTTGAATAGTAGAAATTGCTTTATTTAAAATCATTTCACGATTACGTTTACGACTACCATAAAACTCTTTTTCAATTCCAACAAGACCGATATTTGATGGAGCTAAACTTAAACCTCTAATATTAGTTTTAAGAACAATCTCTTCAATCTTCTTTGAATCTATTAAAACATGATATATATTAAACTCATAATCACTTCGATTAAAGCCTAGATTTGTAGTAGCATTTGATTGGGGATCTACATCAATAAGTAGAACCTTTTTACCTTTTTGTGCTAATGAAGCAGCTAGATTAACTGCTGTAGTAGTTTTACCCACTCCACCCTTTTGATTGGCAATACTAATGACTTCACTCATCTTCTTCCTAAAATCCTTTCTCCATTAAGCATAATTGACCCATCTTCCATTATATAGGCATTTTCAAGACTAAGACACTCACTACCATAGTGGATAGAGAATTGGCGTGATTTTTCAAATTCTAACTGGTACTTCCTAAATAGTTCCTGCCACTTTAATTTTTTTTCTAACTCTTCAATATATAAAAGTAGTAATTTCATAGGTGAAAGTCCCATATTAATGGAGGCAAACTCTTTTGAATTTTTTGTAAAATTTATTCCAATTCCTACAACATAAAAGGAGCGTAGATAGTTTGTCATAACACCTCCTAGCTTCTTTTCTCCAAGATAAATATCATTTGGCCACTTTAACCAAATATCTTGATTATATGTTGATAGTAACTCTTTCATCAAAAAAGCAAAATATATAGATGTTGCACTTTGTGGAAGGTCATTTGGTAAATTTAAATCTCTTATAGCAATAGAGACAAAAAAATCACCACTGTTACCTATCCAGCGATTATTTCTACTTCCCACTCCTTGAGTCTGCTCTTTTGCTATAACTGCTGTTGGAACTTGAATATCTCTACTACGAATAGCATTGGTTAAGTATATTTGAGTTGAGGGGAGTGTTTCAAATGATAGAATCTCCAACTTTAAGCCCCCTTCCCAGACAATAGGCTTTTGCACTCATACTCTTTTTTCCCTTTGGCTGAAGCTGTAAGATTCTTAAACTTCCTTTTTTACACCCAACTACAATATCTTCACCCTCTATAGTAAGAATCTCTCCTGCTTGATAAGACTCTTTTTTATCCACCATTTCTAGTTTATTGAGTTTTAATCCATTGGATAAAAAAACTCCTGGCCACCCCTCAAACGCTCTATATTTTGATATTATAAACTCTGCACTATTTAAATTTACCTCTCCATCTTGACGACGAATCTTTTTACAATGAGTAGCTAAGGCATCTATTTGAGCTAGAGGCTTAATATTATCAAAACGTTTAATAACTTTAGGTGTTAAATCCTTCGCGACTTCAGTAAGTCTCTTCATAAGTTCTTGAAGTCCCCAAGAGTTTTGGATATGAAGATACTCATAAGCAAGAGTAGCTCCAGTATCCAATCCCTCCTCCATAAGCATAGCTGTAACACCTGTAAAGTAATCATCATTTAGCAAAGCTTGTTGCACTGGAGATGCACCTCTATAAGCAGGAAGTAGTGAAGCGTGAAGATTGATACAAGGAGCTATATCTAATATAGCCTTTGGCAAAATTTGACCATAAGCAGCTACTATTATGAAGTCTGGAGCTAAAGATTTTAATCTTGCTTGAATAGTCTTATCTTTTAGGCTATTGGGCTGTTCAACTTTGATATTATGCTCAAGTGCTAGGCTCTTAACAGGTGGAGGAGTCAATATCTTTTTACGTCCAACTGGTCTATCTGGCTGGGTTAAGACAAGTAAAACATCTATATCATCGTCTTTTATAAGCTGTTCTAAAATATCTCTTGCATAAAGTGGTGTTCCCATAAAGATAATACGTTTCATTCTAGTTCCTAATCCTCTTTTCTTTTAAATAGTGTTCCACCTTTATGGATTTTATCTAATAAAAAACTCTTTACATCACTCAAATTAAATCCACTAGCTAAAAACATTTGACTACCACGACGAAGTAAAAAATCTCCTGCTTGAAGCTTAGTAACGATTCCACCTGTTGCAAAATCCCCGTGTGGGGTACACTCTGAGTTAAGTGCATCATCTTCAATATTGTGTACAACTTTTCTCACTATGGCATCGCTATACTTATGTGGGTCTTTATTGTAATACCCATCAATATCTGAGAGAATTACCAAAATATCTGCTTCAAAATACCAAGCTACGTGAGCACTAAGTCTATCGTTATCTCCAAATAGTAACTCTTCAGTTGCCACTACATCATTCTCATTTACAATAGGAACTACTCCAGAGCTTAAAAGTCTCTCAACTGCTTGATAGGCATAGACAGTTCTTCGGCGTGAATCAAAATCATCTGCACTAAGTAGAACTTGGGCTGTTAAAATTCCGTGATGAGCAAATTTAGTTTGATAGAGTTTTAGTAGATATGGCTGACCAATAGAAGCTAATGCCTGTTTATTAGCTATTTTAGTTTTATCCAATTCAAGTTGTGTATATCCAGCAGCAACTGCTCCAGAGCTAACTAAAATAACCTCTTTATCTTGATGGATAAGTTCAGCTATTAAATCTACCAAAGCTCTCATACGCTCTAGGGCAATCTCACTCCCCTCAGTTAATACGTGAGAGCCTACTTTAATAACAACTCTTTTCATTATAAATTTTCACTCTCTTTTATATTTTTGGATTTCTCTTCAAGTCTGCAACTTTGAACCATACTACCAAGAGCAAATCGAAGTGCATCTATATTACGTCCACTTACTGAAGATAGAGGAAGTATAAATATGGGGTGGTCAGTTGGTAAGCTCTCCCAACTTTGATGAGAATCTCCATAGCTTATTAACTTATCATCAGCACTATAACGCTCTTCAAGAGTACTATTTGACTCCAAATTTAAAGCTTCAAGAAGCTCTTGAGTTTTATTATCTATATCATTATCACTAAGAGCATCAATTTTTGTAATAGCTACTGCAAATGGTCTTTGAGCCAACTCTTTGGAGTACTCTTTAAGCTCATTTTTAAGAATCTCATACTGATACTTCATATCTCTATAGTTTGTAGCATCTATCATTAAAAGTAGAGTTTTAGTTCTTTCTATATGACGTAAAAACTCTAATCCTAAACCCCTTCCATCACTAGCACCCTCTATAATACCAGGAATATCTGCCATCATAAAGGAGTCGTACTCTCCTAAAGCTACCACCCCAAGCTTGGGAGTTAAGGTAGTAAATTCATAATTTGCAATTTGTGGTCTTGCATTTGAGAGCTTTGATATGAGAGTTGATTTTCCAACATTTGGAAATCCTACCAATCCTACATCAGCAATAAGCTTCATCTCTAATCTTACTAAACGACTCTGACCAGGTAATCCAGGTTGAGCATATGTTGGACGTTGATTAGTTGAACTTTTGAAGTGAACATTTCCTAATCCACCCTTTCCACCATCTAAAAATTTTACTTTAGAGCCATTTTCTGTTAAATCTAATAATACTTCACCAGTTTCAACATCAATAATTTGAGTTCCGGGAGGAACGACTACAGTGGTATCTTTTCCACTACGTCCAAAGCGTTTACGACCCTCTCCAGGTCTTCCATTCTCTGCTTTAATATGGCGTTTACCTCGTAGATGAGAGAGTGTATCGGTATTTGAATCCACTTCAATCCAAATAGCTCCTCCTCTACCACCATCTCCACCATCAGGACCACCTTTAATAACAAACTTCTCTGTATGAAATGAGACACAACCAGCCCCACCCTTACCAGAACTTAGTGTCAATTCTACGTTATCTATAAACATTAATATTGCCTTTGAATTTTAAAAAAAAATATAATCTTCTATAATTATATTAAAAAGCCAAAAAATTTGGAAAGTCTTTTATTAGAGGTACTATTTAAAGTAGATAGCTCTAGCTAACTTAAGCTAGAGTCAAATAGTATAGAGTTGATTAAGCAGGAACTACTGAAACTCTCTTTTTAGTAGAAGTTTTATTCTCAAATTTAACTACACCTTCAATGAGTGCAAAGATTGTATGGTCTTTCCCCATTCCAACACCGTTACCTGGAACTACTTTAGTCCCACGCTGACGAATAATAATATTACCTGGGATAACTCTCTCCCCACCAAATTTTTTCACACCGAGACGACGACCTGCTGAATCTCTATTATTCTGGGTTGAACCCTGTCCTTTCTTATGTGCCATAAACGCTCCTTATGCAATTTTAGTAATGCGTACTCTTGTAAAATCTCTACGGAAACCACGCTTAAGTTTAGAATCTTTTCTACGTCGTTTTTTATAGATAATTACTTTTCTATCACGACCCTCATTGATTACCTCACCCTTAACTACTGCACCTTCAATAGTTGGAGTACCCACTTTTAATTCACCATCATCTAAGGCTAATACTTCAAACTCTACTTCACTTTTAGGCTCTAAACCCATCTTATCGAAGCAGACAATATCACCCTCTTGGACTTTAAACTGCTGTCCACTCGCTTTGATAATCGCATACATTCTTGACCCTTTTTTGATTAATCACTCGTAGATTATCGGGAATCCGACAATTTAAGTGTGCGATTATATCTAAAAAAGTTTAAGTGTTTTTGAAGAGCTACTATAAATAGTACTCTATAACCACTAAAGAAATAGTTCAAATACTATAATGATATACCTGGCTTGGCAATACAATCAATCTCTACTAAAACCTCTTTTGGAAGTGTCTTTACAGCAACTGTACTTCTAGCAGGACGGTGGTCTCCAAAAAACTCTTCATATACTTCATTTACTCTTACAAAATCTTCCATATTTGCTAAAAAGATTGTAGTCTTAATAACATCATTGAGTGTTCCACCAGCCTCTTCAAGAACCGCACTAAGATTATTAAGAACTTGACGAGTCTGGTCAGCTACACCCCCATCAATCAACTCACCTTCTGGATTTAAAGCAATTTGTCCAGATGTATATAAGATTCCATCTACCACTATAGCCTGAGAGTATGGTCCAATCGCCTGAGGTGCTTTATCTGTTGCTATAATTTGCATCTTTTTCTCCTTCAATTAATTTTCATCATTTTCATAAAAAATATAGCTTGTAGAGTAATCAGAGAACTCAAAATATACCTTCTTCTCACCCTTATCAATTTTATAGTTAAAATTCTTATCATCATAGCCATATCCATAACGGTATGGTCTAGGCTTATTATCATTAGTTCCATAAGCGGTTGAAATTTTATCAATTTTTATAAAACGTTTAACTAGTTTTGAACCAGCATATACATCTAAGACTCCATTAGTCCCTGTCCAATTTTGAATAGAGCGACTAATAGAGTTTTGTGTCTCTTGAGTACAACCTACAAGAGTAATAACACCTATGGCTAGGCTAGTTAATAACACTTTTTTATTCAATCTCATAATATACTCCTTGCTCTATTATAACATTTAGCTAACTATTTGGTAGAGTAAACTTTTTAATTATAAATTCACCATCTCTATCATAGTAGAGATAGTATAGACAATCTTTGATAACAGGTAATCCAACAAGATAACGAAGAGCTATATTTGCTTGAAATGAGGCAATTTGCATTACCATCGGTGCAGAGATTCCAGAAGGTGTATGCTCATTTATAGCAAAAACTCCAAAATTGGCTCTATCAAATAGACAAACTTGTCCATTAAAGGCTTCAACACTAGCATATATCCAAGGAGTTTTTTGCTCTTTTGACCATATATCTATCCGTTTTCTAACAGCTAAATTGTCTGTAGCATCAAGAATTAAATCAAAAGACTCCTCTATATTTGTAATGAATGTATCAAAATCACACTCATAAGAGACAACTTTCACAAATGGATTTTTATTTAAAATTAATTTAGCACAAACTTGAGCCTTATTTTTACCTTCATCTTTAAGAGTAAAAGCGATTTGTCTATGAATATTGTGAAGTGATACCTCATCAAAATCTACCAGATATATCTCTGCAATACCACTTGTTCCTAGAGCCATAGCAAGACTAGACCCTAATCCTCCACAACCAATAATTAAAATCCGTTTTTCTCTAAGAGACTCTTGAGCCTCATCTCCCCAAAGCTCAATTTGTCTCTTAAAGTAAGTCTCTATATTCATAAAGCTCCTCGTTTTTTTAATGCGTCAGTAAAATGCCAACTATTACGATGCTCAATAATCATACTTTTACTTAACTTCTCAACAAACATCGACTCTCTATCTTCAAGTATAATTTCAACCTCTCCTTCAGGATTAACAAGCATACTATCTCCATAAAAATACCAAGAGTGTTCTTCATCTCTATACTCACCTAAACGGTTAGCCCTTATTATATACACTCCGTGTAAAAATGCACGTGATTTAATAAGCTCTCTCCAACGATTATGTGAATTAAATGTAGATGCTGTTGGCAAAACTACAATATCTACACTATTTCTATCCATAGCCTCCCATAATGGGTCAAAGTGTAGTTCATACCCTGCAAGTATAGCTATTTTAAATCCATCAACTTCAACTATAAGAGGCTCTTTTAGAGGTTTTAGTTCATTAAAAAAGAAACTCTCTTCGTTCCAGTGAGGATAGTCAATTAATATCTGCTGATTATAATAGTCTAACTTTGTAGCACTCACATAAGCAATAGTTTTATATATCTTTTCATCTTCTATCTTTACCAATGGTGCAATAAAACTTACATTATAATCTCTAGCTAAACGCTTAAGTAGTTCTAAATGTGAAGTACTTTGCTTCTTTATCATATTTAGAGGCATCTTTTTAAGCTCAAGGAAAAAGTGATTTAATACATACTCTCCAAGTACTATAAGCTTGGCACTATGCTCTGTTATACTCTTTAGATAAAATTCTAATCTCTTTGCATTCATTCCCAAAGTGGGGAGTTGTAATACAGCTACATTTAGGCTATCACTCATTGTATCTCCTCATAATGTACCTCTATCTCTTTTACTTTAAGCTTTGCATTCTCTATTAATTTTTGTGCCTCTTGAATCTTTTTCATTCCCTCTTCATATAGTTTTACACTCTCTTCAAGAGTAACATTTGGATTCATCAACTTCTCCAATATCTCTCTACTAGCCTCTAACTCATCTTCAAAGCTACCTCTCTTTTTCAAGACTCTACCTCCAAAATTTCTTTGATAATAGCATCAAACTTATCAATCTCTACCAAAAAGGCATCGTGTCCATAATCACTCTCAATTTCGTGATAACTATACTTTTGATTATTACGTTTAAGCATATTAGCTAAATGTTTCATCTCTTCAGGAAAAAATAGATAATCACCTGCAAAACTTATTAGATGTACCTTTGCCTTTATCCTACTAACTGCCTCATAGAGTGAATCATATCCACGAGAGAGATTAAAGGTATTAATTGCTTTTACAATATATAAATAACTTAGAGGGTCAAAAGAGCGAGAGAAGTTATTTGTATTGTACTCCATATATCTCTCCACCTCATAACGACCAAAAAGTTCAAATAGTCCATCAGTAGCTACATAGTTTCTACCAAATTTTCTATCCATAGATTCAGGACTTAGATATGAGATGTGTCCAGCAATTCTTCCAATTGCTAATCCATCACAACCATCTTCTCTAAACTCATCACGACTATAGTTTCCATTATTAAATCTTGGGTCTCTTCGTATCGCTTCAATAGCAACTTTATTGAAAGCTATTACCCAAGGACGAGTTGCATAAGTTGTAGCCATTGGAATAATCTGCTCAGCTAAATTTGGATAATCTACTGCAAATTGCAATGCTTGCATTCCTCCCATAGAGCCACCAATAATTGCTTTTAGCTGGTGAATACCCATATAGCTTAAGAGCTGACGTTGAGCCCTGACCATATCCTTAATTGTTACAACTGGAAATTTTAAGCGATATGGTTGCAAACTAGGATACATCTCACTCATAGGACCAGTAGAACCAAAGCAAGAGCCTATTACATTGCTACAAATTACAAAATATCTATTGGTATCAATAGCTTTACCATCTCCAATTAAGTTATTCCACCAACCAGCTTTTCTATCTCCCTCATAGAGACCCGATGCATGGTGAGAACCACTAAGTGCATGACATACAAGAATTACATTATCTTTGGCTTCATTAATCTTGCCATAAGTCTCATAGCGAATCTCATATGGTTCAAGAATACGACCACTCTCTAAATATAGTGGAGAGGTAAAATGGACGGTATGCGTCTCAATTTTCATAGCTAACCTGTTTTTTGATTTGGTAATATTTTATCTTAAATCTATTTATAGAGGATTATATGAAAATTACTCCTCCTCTAATGCTTGGCTTAAATCCTCAATTAAATCTTGTGTATCCTCTAAACCTACACTAAGTCTAATCAATCCAGCAGGAACTCCTGCACTCTTTAGCTCCTCTAAGCTTAACTGTTGATGGGTTGTACTTGCAGGGTGAGTAATTATAGATTTACTATCCCCAATATTGGTAACAATCTTAAAAATTTTAGTTCTATCTGCGATATTTTGTGCCTGTGCTTTAGTATCTACTTCAAAACTAAGAAGTCCACTAGCCATACCATCACTAAAGTATTTCAATGCCATTTCGTGGTTTGAATCACTCTCTAAGCCTGGGTAATTTACTTTTTTAACTTTAGGGTGATTTTCAAGAAATTTAGCGATAGCCAGAGCTGAGTTTGAGTGTTGGCGAATACGAAGAGATAGAGTCTCAAGCCCTTGAATATAGAGCCAAGAGTTAAAGGGGCTAGGAGTTGCTCCCAAATCTCTTAATAGTGCTAAACGAACTCTAAGAGTAAAGGGTGGAAGAGGCATATTTGTATATATTAATCCGTGATAACTCTCATCTGGCTCATTGAAGTGGTAGTAGCGTGAATTATCTTTTAGAGTATCTATAATATTCTCTCTCTCAACCAATATACCACCAATTGCAAGTCCTTGACCTGTTGTATATTTACTAGCACTATGTACTACAATATCTACACCGTGTTCTATTGGACGGCATATAATTGGAGTAGCTACTGTATTATCTGTACAAGTTAAGACTCTGTAACTCTTTGCAATAGTTGTAATAGCTTCAATATCTGCTACATCTATACTAGGGTTGGTAATACTCTCAAAGATAATAAGTTTTGTCTTATCATCTATCAACTCTTCAAGTTCACTAGGCTTATGTACATCAAAATATCTTGCTTCAATACCAAAACGCTTAATTGTATGTCCTGTAAGTGTTGTAGTTCCACCATATACTTGCTTAGCAACAATAATATTATCTCCCACCTCTGCAACATTTGCAATAGCGTAAAATATAGCACTCATTCCACTAGCAGTAGCAATAGCAGAGACTCCACCCTCTAACTTAGCAAAACGTTTCTCAAATACATCTGTTGTTGGATTCATCAAGCGAGTATAGATATTTCCTAACTCTTTTAGCTCAAATAGGTCTGATGCGTGTTTAGCATCTCTAAACTCATAAGCAGTAGTCTGATAGATAGGTACAGCCATTGTTCCAAACTCATTTCCATCATATCCAGCGTGAATAGCAAGGCTCTTTTCTCTCATCATATCCTCCAAAAATTTAATCTATAAAAAACTCTCTATAAAGCACAACTATCCAAATCATTACTGTTAAACAAAATGATAACAAAACTCCAAAAGCTCCAATATCTTTGGCTTGACCTGCTAAGGGGTGATACTCTTTTGTTACTAAATCTACTACTCTCTCAATAGCACTATTAAAGGCTTCAGCAATTAGAATAGGTAAAGTAGAGATAAAGAGTATCCATTTAGAAAGAGGTGTAATTGGAGCAAAAAAGAGTCCTAGAGCAATAGATACTATTATAAATGATTGAATTTGAAAGGAGCGTTCACTCCTTAGTACCTCTTGCATTCCTGCTAAGGCATAAGAGATATTCTTAAAGAGAGTAAACTTAGGCTTATTGTGCATATTTTATCTCTAAAAGTTTCAACTCTACTCCCACTCAATTGTTGCAGGTGGTTTAGATGATATATCATAGACTACACGATTAATTCCATCAATCTCATTTATAATACGTCGGCTAATATTCTCTAAAATATCGTGAGGAATGTGGGCAAATGTTGCTGTCATTCCATCAACTGATTCAACCATTCTTACACATACAGTATTATCATAGGTACGATTATCACCCATAACACCAACACTACTTACATTTAACAGTACTGTAAATGCTTGCCAAACTCTATCGTAATAACCACTAGCTTTAAGCTCTTCTTGCATAATTTCATCACTATCACGTAAAAGTCTTAAAGCCTCATCATTCACTTCACCCATTACACGAATTGCTAATCCTGGTCCAGGGAATGGGTGTCTTCCAATCATATCTTTTGGAAGTCCAAGCTCAAGTCCTAGTTTTCTAACCTCATCTTTGAATATCTCTCTTAGTGGCTCAACAAGCTCAAAACTCATCCAATCTGGTAATCCTCCAACATTATGGTGGGATTTGATAGTCTTAGATGGTCCTTTTACACTAACAGACTCTATGACATCTGTATATAGTGTTCCTTGAGCTAAGAAACTAACATCATCACTATATTTTTTTGCCTCTTCATCAAATACTTCAATAAATGTCTCTCCAATAATTTTACGTTTACGCTCAGGATCGCTAACACCATTTAACTTCTCAAGAAAACGCTTAGAGGCATCTACACTAATTAAGTCAATGCCAAGCCCCTTGAACATATCCTCTACTTGTTTAGCTTCATTTTTTCTAAGTAGTCCCGTATCAACAAAAACTGCTATCAACTGTTCACCAATTGCTTCGTGCAACATAGCAGCTACCACAGAACTATCAACTCCACCACTTACTCCACACAATACCTTTTTATCTCCAACTTGCTTACGAATTTGAGCAATTTTCTCTTTGGCGAAAGAACCCATATTCCAACTACTCTCACAGCCACAAATATACTTAGCAAAGTTTTTAAGCATCTTAGTACCAAGTTGGCTATGGTGAACTTCTGGGTGGAACTGAAAAGCATATATTTTACGTTTTTCATCTGCGATTGAAGCGTGTGGAGAGTTATCACTAATAGCAATTGTCTCAAAACCATCTGGAAGGTTTTCTACTCTATCTCCGTGGCTCATCCATACATTACTATTATCCTCTACATCTTTAAATATTAAAGAGTCTTGATTTGTAATATGAAGTTTAGCTTTGCCATACTCGTGATGGTCAGCAGGAATCACCTTACCACCAAAGTGTTGAGCAATTAGTTGCATTCCATAACAGATTCCAAGAATTGGTAATCCAAGCTCCCAAATACCATTATCTGGGTGGTAAGAATCTTTAGCATATACTGAAGCAGGACCTCCTGATAAAATAATACCTTTTGGCTTTCGAGCTTTAATAGCTTCAATATCCTCTCTATAAGGAACGACTTCTGTATATACACCACTCTCTCTAAGCTTTCTAGCAATGAGCTGAGTATATTGAGAGCCAAAATCTAAAACAACAATAGGTACCTCTTTCATATTTTTCCCTTTATTATAAAATAATCTTCTAATATAACTTTAGTATCTCAAACTGGATATACCAAAGAATCATTGATAAAATATATCCAACTAGTATAGTCCAAGCCAATTTAAAATGTGTACCAAAAGTATATATTCCTCTTAAACGTCCCATAACTCCAACTCCAGCAGCTGAACCAAAAGAGATAAGAGAACCCCCAATTCCAGCAGTTAAAGTTACAAGCATCCATTGGTCTGTTCCCATCTGTGGAGATGATTTTAAGATTGCACTCATTACAGGCACATTATCTACAATAGCCGATAGAAATCCAACACCAATATTTGTTACTGTCGCTCCAGCAATATCATATAGATGATGTATATAGTGTAGATAACCCAAGTAGTGCAAAGCTCCAACTGCCGATAAAATACCAAAGAAAAATAGTAGTGTATCATTCTCTACCTTTTTCATATTTACAAAGACATCAAAACTAACCCTATCTCTCTTCTTTGATAAAAAATAGGAGTAGAGTTTAAGAAGTGATAGACCAAACATCATTCCCCACATTGCAGGAAAATGGAAGAATTGGTGTCCTAGAACTGCTATTATAATAGTAAAGATACCAAGCCATACAACTACCATTCCACCATCTTTTAACTCTGGTATTTGGGCAGTTGCACCATTAAAGATAGGCTCTCCTTTTGGTACATAAAAACTCAAAAGCCAAGCAGTTAGAAGCCAACCTGCAATTGATGGAACAAATAGGTATAAAAAGTCCACAAACTCACCCTTACCTGCTGTCCAAGCCATTAAAGTTGTAATATCTCCAAATGGACTCCAAGCTCCTCCTGCATTGGCAGCTACTACTATATTTATAGCCCCTGCAACTAAAAAATCTTTTTTCTCTTTATCAATAGTAAAAAGTACAGTTGATAAAATTAAGGCTGTTGTTAAGTTATCTGCAACAGGAGAGATAAAAAATGCTAGTAGTCCTGTTAGCCAAAAGAGCTTTTTGTAGCTATATCCCCTAGAGACAAGCTTATATTTAAGTACATCGAAAACACCTCTTTCAATTAGAGTCTCAATATAGGTCATTGCTACAAATAAGAAGAAGTAAATCTCTGCAATCTCTTCAATTAATTTAACCATCTCTTCGTGTAGTGGTGCAGTATTTAAATGATTTAGAGCATAATAGACTCCAATCATCATAAACATAAATGTTCCTGCAAACAGAGCTGGTTTTGCCTTATTTATCTCATATTTCTCTTCAGTAGCTACAAGTAAATATGAGATTATAAAGATTGCTAAATCTAAAAAACCTACCCACGTTGTTGCTAAATTTATCTCTTGCATTAAGACTCCTCATCTTCTATATAGTGTGAACCTAATGGTTCTTCTCTAGCTAAAGCAGAGTTTACGATAGCTGTGGCTGTATTAAGACGCAATTCTAATAGACGTCCAATATCTCTATTTTTAGCATCATAAATAAAATTTTTTGCTTCAAGAAGTCCCTTTTTAGTACGAATTATCCCTACATCTTTCCACATCGTCTCTCTTAGAGCCTCTTTTATCTCTTTGTCGTGTTCTTTATGGAGTTGAGTATCATAATCTTTCTCAAACTTTGGGATATTATCATATTGCATAGATGAACCAAGAATATAATCAACAACACGTTTAGCAAAGACAACTGCTTCAAGTAGTGAGTTAGAAGCTAGACGATTTGCTCCATGTACTCCTGTCCTTGCTGCTTCACCAGCAACATAAAGCCCCTCAATTCCGGGAATACGCCCATAAATATCACAAGCTATTCCACCATTAGCATAGTGAAATGCTGGAGAGATTGGAACTCTATCTTTTGGTAAGTGATAACCAAGAGATTCAAAGGTCTTAGTAATATTAGGAAAACGTCTATTAAACCACTTCTCTTCAAACATACAAAAGTCTAAATATACCTCTTTATTAGTTTTACGTTTATAATCAAAAATTGCCCTAGATACAATATCCCTACTAGCTAATTCACCTCTAGGGTCATAATCAAATAGAAAACGTCGTCCCTCATCATCAACAATATGAGCACCCTCACCTCTGAGTGCTTCTGTTAATAACAATTTTCTTGCAAATGGAGTTTTGACAAAAACAGTAGGGTGAAACTGCATAAACTCCATATCTGATAGACTTATACCCTTCTCTACACAAATTCCGTGAATATCAGCACTAACTGTTCTTGAGTTTGTATTATATTCATATAGTGAACCAATACCACCACTTGCAATAATTATATGATTGGCATATAGTGTTGTAGGACGATAATTTACCATTGCTCTTACGCCATAACAGCGTCCTTTTTGTATAAGTAAATCATAAACAAGAGTATTTCTTTGAAGAAGATGTCTATTTTGCATCATCATAAAGTAGTGCATATATCGCCCTGTTGCATCTCCTCCAGCGTGAAGGATTCTGCTTGTAGAGTGTGCAGCCTCTTTAGTATATAGAAGCTCTCCACTCTCACCTCTATCAAACTCCATTCCACGATTTAATAAATCTTGGCGAATATCTAAAGACTCCTTTGAGAGAATCTCTACAGAATTTTTTATATTGTGATAACTACCTGCACTAAGAGTATCTTTAATATGTAGTGGAATATCTAATTCATCAAGTGCTGTAACAATTCCACCTTGAGCATAAAAAGTATTACACTCCCAAGGAATATCTTTACAAACTACGAGAACCTTCATAGATTTTGGAAGATTCATAGAGGCATATAGACCAGCTATTCCAGCTCCAATAATTATAACATCATATCGTTTCAATGGCTTACTTTTGTATGATTTATATCAGTAGATGGAACATATACAGGGTTTGTTTTGTAACCACAAGCAGTTAATCCAAGTAAAAGTATTGCTATAATAATGGTATGAAAAATATTCAGATGCTTCTCTCTTCTTTGCTTGATACTCATAGGTTTGATCCTCTTTCACAACATAAATGTTATCGTAAATTTTTGGAGCTTCTACCGCCACGTTTTCAAAAGGCAATAGCATTTGTTACAGTTAAAAATAGGCAGTTGATGGTAGCCCTATCCCACCCTGGCTATAAAATGGAACTTAATTATAATAAAGAACTCTTAAAAAGCCTATTGAATAATTTTATTAAGGTACGCTCTGAGTGTAATTTTATGGAAGCAGATAAAATTATAATTTTCCAATCAAAATACCATATGCCACGAGTATTAAAAGATATAGAAGATACTATTCCATACTATAAAGAGATGGCAGTAGGAGATTTTAAACTACCTAAATCTAATCCTAAACTCAAAGAGCTATTTTCACAAATTCAAGAGGCTATTAAGCATAATAGAGAAAATTAAAGATGTCTTTAGTACAAACTCTAAAAAATCTACCAGATACTACTGGTGTATATCAATACTTTGATAGTGATGGGCATTTACTATATGTTGGTAAGGCAAAAAGCTTAAAGAAGAGGCTTAGGAGCTATTGGCGTTTCACCCCCTCTCTTCACCCAAATCCAGCCCAATCTCCTAGAATTTTAAAGATGCTTCAAGAGGCTAAAAGTATAGAGTATATAGTTGTCGAGAGTGAATCAGATGCACTGATTTTGGAGAACTCTTTAATTAAACAGCTAAAACCAAAATACAATATTCTCTTGCGTGATGATAAAACTTATCCTTATATATATATTGATGAATCACTACCTTTTCCAAGATTTGAACTAACAAGAAGAGTAATAAGTGGTAAAAAGATTAAATATTATGGACCATTTCCAAATGGTGCAAAAGAGCTTTTAGAAGCACTATATGAGATTTTTCCATTAGTACAAAAAAGTAGTTGTCTCAAAGGTAAAAAGGCGTGTCTATTCTACCAAATTAAACGTTGTCTTGCACCATGTGAGGGTAAAATTGATTCTAAAGATTATAAGGAAATTGTACAAAAAGCCAAAGATGCTATTAATAATCTAAGTACTATAAGCTCCTATTTAGAGAATAAAATGTTAGAACTTGCTACTCAAGAGCGTTTTGAGGAGGCAAGTAAAGTTAGAGACCAAATAAATGTTATAAAGGCTATAGAGATACACTCAGATATAGATTTAGCTAGAGATGAAAATTGTGATATTTTTGCAATTGATATAAGCGAGGAGCGTGGGGTAGTTGTAAGACTATTTATTCGTGCTGGAAAAATAAGTGCTTCTAGCTATAACTACTTTAGACATACTGAGTTTTATAATAGTGATGAGGCATATAGACAAGCACTATTGAACTTTTATCAGACAAACTCCCCTCAAATTAGCTCAAAGATACTACTTGCACATAAGATAGCTGATAGTCAAGAGCTTAGTACTTTGCTTAGCCAACGATTGGGGAGAGCTTTAAAAATTTTTTCTCCACAAAGAGGCTCAAAAGCTAAGTTAGTTCGCTTAGCACTAAATAATGCAAAAGAGTTATTAAGACAAGCAAAAAAAGAGACTTCTAAAGAGCCTATACAAGAGCGTATAGCAAAACTTTTCAATCTTGATAAAACACCTTGGAGAGTAGAGGCTTTTGATAACTCTCATCTTATGGGAGAAGCTAGTGTTGGTGCTATGGTTGTATGGGATGAAGATAAGTGGGATAAAAAGAGCTATCGACGTTATAAACTTCAAGCACAAGATGAGTATCACCAGATGATGGAGATGTTAGAGCGTCGTATTGGAAATTTTGATAAAGAACCACCACCAGAGCTTTGGCTAATTGATGGTGGTAAGACACTAAGAGATTTAGCAGTAAATCGCCTAAATAGTGTGGGGGTAAATATTCCTGTTTTAGCAATTGCAAAAGAGAAAATTAATGCAAAAGCCTACCGTGCAAAGGGTTTAGCTAGAGATATTTTATACTCGGAAAATAAAGAGCTTCACCTATCTCCTAAAGACCCTAGACTACAATGGCTCCAACGTCTTCGAGATGAAGCTCACCGCTTTGCTATATCTTATCATCGTAGGAAGAAACGAGAAGAAGACAAGCAAATTTTACTATTGGAGCAAAAAGGGATAGGTAGGGCTTCTTTGAAAAAGCTTTTAAACTACTTTGGAACATTTGAGGAGATAAAAAATGCTGATGAGGATACACTCTCCAAGGTTGTAGATAAAAAGATAGCAAAACTTATACATACATTAAGAACTTAAAAAGATATATAGAACTTTAAATAGATTTATCCTATTTAAATATTAATATTATAGAATATTCAAAGAGATATTTCATAAAAGAGTCATTAAAATGCTACAATAGTTGGTAGCAGAGGTAGAATTAAATTTTCTATTGTGGTTTTATATAATAAATTGGGGAGATAGTTAATGTTTGTTATTAATAGAAACAATCAACTTATTGCAGCTGAAGAGAGCGATTTAGAAGAGTGGGGATTAGAGAGAGAAAATATTTTAGATGCCATAAGAGCTTTTGAAGATGAAGTAATTCGTTTTGGGAGAGAGGTAGGTATCCTACTTTTAGAAGATGGTACAACTTTAAATTATAAAATCAAGAGTCTAAAATCCCCATTAGGAGAGTGGTATATCTGTTATAGAGAGGATAATATAGAAAATAGAGCTTCTATCCCCTCTGATGATGAAAGTAAAAATATAAAAACTATCCTTCCTCAAGATGAGATAACAAAAGTTAAAGAGCTAATAGAAGAGGTCTCTTCTGAAAAAGATAGAGAAACAACAAGATATAAAGAGGGTATTTTAAATAAAAAGCCTCTTAATAATAAAAAAATCCTCCTTATTGACTCCTTAGATTCTAAAGAAGAGAACTCAAAAGAGGATAATAGTAAAGATACAGTAGATAATACACTTAATTCTAAAGAGAGTACAAACAATAGTGCAGAAGATGAACTACTACAAACTTTAGATATTGAAGAGCCCGAAGATACAGTAGATAATAGACTTGAGTCTGAAGAGTTAGAGACACTTGAAGAGACTCCTCAAACCAAAGAGAGTACAGACAATAGTGCAGAAGATGAACTACTACAAGCTTTAGATATTGAAGAGCCCGAAGAGTTAGAGAC
>WGFZ01000088.1 GCA_015491955.1 Nitratifractor sp.
AAATAGTAGGATATTAGTATATTATTAATAAACTTTAGAGCAAAGAGTTATCTTTTGTATGCGTTCCTACCGAGGGACGGATAGGAACGATTCAGTTTAGTGTTGTACTAGTGGGTTGAATTTAGGTCTTTTACTTTAGGTGTAGAGGCTTTTTGTTTTTTTGAGAGATTAGTATCACTTTGTGGTACTTTATAATCTTGAATGCTCTTAGATACACTTTTGCCTATACCTTTTACTCTTTTTTGAAGATCTTTAAATGATTTGAATGCACCTTTTTTACGCTCTTTTATAATTGATTCAGCCTTTTTCTCTCCAATACCGACTACTTTGATTAATTCAGATTTAGAAGCACTATTTAGCTCATCTAAACTCATAGCAAAAAGTGAAGAACCTGCAAATACTAAAGCAAGAAGTAGATTAACCTTTTTCATAAAAATTCCTTTTAAGTAAAATAAGAGATGATTCTAACACATATTTAAATATAAAACAAATATTAGTATTATTTAGAAAATAGAATATAAAAATTTTTAAGTAAATGAAGATTGTTTTATCTATTTGTAGATGGTGGCGCGGGGCGGAATCGAACCGCCGACACAAGGATTTTCAGTCCTTTGCTCTACCGACTGAGCTACCGAGCCTTGTTTTCGTGGAGTAGAAGTATATCGTATTTATATTAAATATTCCTTAAACTATGAACAAATTCTATAAAACGATCTCCACGCTCTGCATATGACTTAAATTGGTCTAAACTTGAAGCTGAAGGTGATAGAAGTGCTACCTCATTTGCTTTTAGTTCTTTTTCAATATTTATAAGAGCTTCATCAAGTTCCTCATAACTTTTACAAGGCACATCAAACTCTTTTGCAAGTTTACTTAAGCGTTGTCTATTGCTACCAATTGCATAAAGCTTAGCATCAATCTGACTAAGACGTTTGATTAAAGGAGTCATATCAACTCCTTTATCATCTCCTCCAGCAATTAGATAAATTGGATACTCTTTATATGCTTCAAGAGCTTGAAGTGTAGCATCAATATTTGTAGCTTTAGAATCATTCACCCAGAGGCGACCAAAAATATCTACTATCTCTTCTTGGCGGTGTCTATCGAGATTAAAGGTATTTATCTTATCAATAGGGATATCATCAAATAGGATTTTATTTGTAGCAAGGGCTAATAGTGCATCTATTAAAAAACCAGCCTTATAGCGGAGTTTGGAGCTATCAATATTAAAAAACTCTTCTAATTCTTTAGGAGAGTTGTATGTAATAATCCAAGCAGAGCTACTTTGAGGGGTTAAGTTTGTGGGAATGATAGCAGGTTCACCCTCTCCCATACGAAGTAGAGGCGATAGTTTATCTTTTGTATAGTTTTTAGCATCTCCGTGCCAGTCAAGATGGTCTGGGGTAATTGGAAGAAGAAGATAAATATCTGGTGAAGCCTCTTTTGTATGGTGTAGTGTGTATGAGCTTGTCTCAAGTATCCAAATGGGAGAATCTGGGTTTAGATTTGCAAGAGGTGTTCCAATATTTCCTCCATTAATAGCTCCATAATCTTTTAGAAGGTATGTAAGCATTTGTGTTGTTGTTGTCTTTCCATTTGTTCCAGATATCCAAATGGTACGAGGAATGGGTTTAGAGTAAAAAAGCTCTTTTATTATATATAAAGGGTGTTCTCTTTTCCAATCTTTACTCTCCTCTCTTAGGCGTTTAGATAAGAATAGGTCATATTCACTAATGGGATTTTGAGCCTTTTTTAAAAGAGGATTATTGGGTTTTATACTAGGAGTTAAAATCTCCATAAGGCTATTTTGTGGATTAAATTCACTTGAGGGATGAATACGATTACCCACTTCATCAATCCAACTATTTTCAGAGTTATCATCGTAAAAGTCAAACCCTTCACCTAGAAGAGAAGCTATTGCCTTAGTCGTTTTACCGTAACCAAAAAAAGATATATTTTTCATTATCTAATCTTTAGTGTAATTAGAGCTAATAGGTTGGCTATAAATGAAATCATCCAAAAGCGTACTATAATCTTATTTTCTGCCCAATTTTTCATTTCAAAATGGTGGTGAATAGGTGCCATTAAAAATACTCTTTTTTGGCGAATTTTCCAGCTCCCAACTTGTAAAATAACTGAAACTGTCTCTATTACAAATACAATTCCAATCAAGATTAGTAATATTTCACTCTTTCCTAAAATTGCCATATATGCAAGAAATGCACCAATAGCTAAAGAGCCTGTATCTCCCATAAAAACTTCAGCTGGATATGAATTGAACCAAAGAAATCCAAGAAGCCCACCTACTAAAGCACTTGCAATTATTATAACTTCACCAACTCCAGAAATATATGGAAGAAGTAGATAGTGAGAGAATATTATGTGTCCTGTAAGATAGACAATTGCTCCTAATGTACTAAGACCAATAATAGTCGGTACAGTAGCAAGACCATCAAGCCCATCAGTAAGATTTACTGCATTTGAGGTAGCAATTATTACAATAATCCAAAAAATTAAGGAGAAGTATCCCATATCAAAAATAGGTCTTTTTATAAAAGGTAGATAGAAAGTTGTTGGAAAATGTGCTCCAAATATTAAAATAGTTCCAATAATAGAAGCAACTAAAATTAAAAGTCCCATTTTACCTTTAGGAGTTAAACCCTTTAGATTATCTCCACTAAGAACCTTGCCTAAATCATCTTTAAGTCCTACACTAGCAAAACCAATAAGGGTTATTAATCCACCCCATACATACCAGTTATTAAGCTTGGCACTAAAGAGTGAAGCAATAAGAGTTGAAAAGATAAATATAGCTCCACCCATTGTGGGTGTATGTTGTTTATCTTCGTGAGCTTGAGTAAGAAATTTATTTATTGGTTGATTAGCATTCCGAGCTTTCGCCCATTTAATATATCTTGGAATAAGAAAAAGAGTTAATCCAAAAGATAATAAAAAGGCGATTCCAGCTCTAACTGAAATATAATAAAAAAGGTGTATTCCAAAAAAGTGATGTAGGTAATATATCATATAAGACTCTTTCTTGATTTATCGATTAGGAAGTAGTATTTTACTACAATTAGATAAAGCTTTTAAGGGAGTTGGATTTGAAAGATAAAAATAGAAAAACAGTATTAATTATTACAGATGGGATTGGATATAAGCCTAAAAGTAGAGCTAATGCTTTTAAAGAGGCTAAAACTCCCACTTATGATAGGTTATTTAAAGATGTTCCTCATACTCTTATCTCTACTTATGGATTGAGTGTAGGGTTACCAGAGGGGCAGATGGGAAACTCCGAAGTTGGACATATGACTTTAGGAAGTGGTAGAGTACTCTACCAAGATTTAGTAAAAATATCTTTGGCATTAGAAGATGGCTCTTTAAGAGAAAATCAAGCCTTAAATGAAGTAGCTAATAAGAGTCAAGATATACATATAATTGGATTGATGAGTGATGGTGGTGTCCATTCTCACTTAAAACATATTTTAGGATTAGCTAAGATTTTGAAAGATAAAAAGAAAAAAGTATGGCTTCATCTAATTACAGATGGTAGAGATGTCTCTCCAACTTCAGCCCCAGAGTATCTAAAAGAGGTTGAAAATATTTGTGATGAGGATATTAAAATTGCCACTATTGGTGGACGCTTCTATA
>WGFZ01000089.1 GCA_015491955.1 Nitratifractor sp.
ATATATTCCACTGCTTACGAATATATTCTACCCTTGCTATCGCTTTTTTTAAACAACTCTCTTGAGTAATTTTTCTATCATAAGAGTCTATAGTAATCTCAGCGACTCTATATGATTTGGGACGATTACGCTTTAAATGTTCAAAAGCAATTGCAGCATTTATAAGTCCTTTAATAGGTCTAGCTATCGGATCTTTGGCTCTACGTAAAGGGTGCCATGCCTCTTCTAATATCTCATGTGCTTCAAAATACTCTCTTGAGTCTAAACATTTACAAAAATCCTCTACCACTTTTGTTAAATCATCTCTACTATTCATATATTTAAACCTATAAATGTTTTATACTACCTACAACTTTTCCCACAATATCTACTTGTTCTAATGTGAGAATTTCAGGTGCATAGAGTGGATTATCAGAAATTAACTCTATCATTCCATCAACTCTAAGACGAACTCTTTTTATAAAGAGTCCATTATTAGTAGAGGCGACAAAAACTCCATCTTTTCTAGGATTACACTGATTTCGGTCAATAAATACTATTGAGCCATCTGATAGTGTTGGTTCCATAGACTCACCTTCTACTTTTATTGCTTCAATCTCTTTGTTTGGTAATAATCCTACAAGTTCTTTCATAATTTTTTGGTCTATATTAATATAATCATAATTTTCATTCAAGACATCTGCACCACCTCCAGCACTTGCTCTAATATTTGAAAAATATTTTATACGAAAGAATTTTCCAGTCTCTTCAATTAACATCTCTGCTGGTTGGTCAAAAAAGAGCCAATTGATACTAATTTTTCTATGTGCACAAAACTCCATAATCTCCTTATATGGAATTGTTCCTCTCTTTTTCATAGTTGCAAAACTAGCTTGGGAGATTCCTAACTCAGATGCAATATCTTTATCATATACCTTTCCACTCACTTTATAACTTGATGAAATATCTTTCATTCTCTCAATAATTTCATTAAAATCCAACATTTAAACCCCTTATTGGCTCAATCTAATATATTATATCCTATAGTATATCTATATGAAATATTTACTGTATCTATATACCATTTAAATATATTCTATATGATAGGCTAACCCTCATCTATAAGTATATGAGTATTAATTTTAAAATAATTTAGATATAATTTTGCCCCATTTTCTATCTCTATAGAGAATATACTATTTTTTGAAAGGAAAACTATGCCAAAGATGAAAAGCGTAAAAGGCGCTGTCAAACGCTTTAAAGTCAAAAAGAGTGGTAAAATTAAACGCGGAACTGCGTATAGAAGCCATATTTTGACTAAAGTAGATGGTAAGCATCATCGTCAAATGCGTAAAGCTAAGTATGTTAACCAAGCTGATGCTAAAAATATTAAAGAGATGATTGCCTAAGGCATTTAAGATATGCACCCCCGATTAGGGGCAAGTTTGGACAGAGAGAATGTCCAACACCTGACTTTTCACAAAAGTATTAAAAGAAAATCAAGGTAAAGGAAAGCACCTATGAGAGTAAAAAATGGAATGACTCGCCATCGTCGGCATAAGAAACTCCTAAAACAAGCACGTGGTTTTTATAGTGGGCGTAGAAAACATTTTAGAAAAGCAAAAGAACAACTTGAGCGTTCTTTAGTCTATTCATATAGAGATAGAAGACAACGTAAAAGAGATTTTAGAAGATTGTGGATTATTAGAATTAATGCAGCTACTCGCCTAAATGGAATGAGTTACTCTCGTTTTATGTATGGTCTAAAAGTTGCTAATATTGAGCTTGATCGTAAAATTTTAGCTGATATGGCTATGAATGCACCTGCTTCATTTGCTAAATTAGTGGAGAGTGCAAAAGAGGCTATTTCTAAATAGTCTTCTTACTTATCTATTTCTACTATCCTTATGCCTTTGGGCTAAGGAGCAAATGAACGATTTAATTCTGTTGTAACTGCTTTGAGAATACCTATCCATTTATCCATAACTCTTTGTGTTCTATTTAAATCAATTACCATCTTATCTGAACTTATAATAACTGCTGGTTTTTTAAGCCCTTGAGAGTTTTGTTGTCCCACATAACTAACCTCTTTTGAAAACTCTTTTTGTATCTTCTTGCCTAAACTATCCAAAAAAGTTTCTGCTTGTTTAGGATTGATAATAATCTTGCCTGAATCTAGTTTAATACCTATATCATTTAAAATAGAGCTATTGGAGCTAGTAGATGATATAGGTATAGATTTTCTTTGTGATGAAGAAGAAGTACTTGAAGTCCCTTGTATAAGATAAGGAGTCTCCTTTATAGAAGATTTTGTAATATTCTCTCTATCCTTCTCTCCTCTCTCACAAGCTATTAATGTCAAACAACATAGCAATACTAAAAATACCTTTACTCTCATAAAAACTCCTCTTTTGTGTTTATATTTATCTTTTAAAAATTTATTTTTTTATCCTAGATAGATTATATCTATTTATTAAAATAAATCTATTATTAGAGGTTAATAAATGATTTGTCGATGGTTATTCTTTATCTGATAGACTATTATAAGTATATATATACATATTTATTCTTTCATATTTAAAAAATAGAAATATAAAATAATACTATATAAATAAAAGGGAATCTACTAAATGATACATCGTATCTTATTTAATATTTTGATTTTGGGGTTACTAGCTTCTTCTATACTTTTTGCTAGTCATACTACTTCAAATTTAAATAATAATAAAGATAAGTTATACACTGTAAAAGAGGGAGATTCTCTTTCAATTATTGCTCATCACTATCATATCAACACAAAAGTATTACGTCAAGCTAATAGTTTAGGAGATAATGACCTTATAAAGATAGGAGATGAAATTAAAATTCCTATTGAAGCTATTAAAAAAGCCAAAGAGGCTAATTCTAATAAAGATAAAAGTAAAGATATTAAAAAGACAAAAGAGATTCATAAAGATAAATCAAAAAAATCTAATGATAGTAAATCTGTAAATAAAAAAGAGACTAAAAAACCAAAAGATAGACACATTAATAAAGATAAAAGCAAAGAGATCAAAAAGACAAAAGAGATTCATAAAGAT
>WGFZ01000090.1 GCA_015491955.1 Nitratifractor sp.
AACCTCTTCTCCTCCCACTCCCCACTAAACTCTTTAAATCTAAGTTTTGGCACTCTCATTCTAATCCTTCGTAACGGTAAGATTGCTCTATCCCTTTAATATTGACAAATGTCATATAATATACTATAATACAGTCATATTTAGCCATTATGGCACCTACCTCTGCTTTAGCAGAGGAACTCAATAAACTTCTTTTTTAAGTCTATGAAATCTTTTCTGTTTATTTTTCCATGATATTTTAATAATCTTTTTGAATTAACTGTTCTTATTTGATTAAACATTGCATAAGAGTATTTTTCTCTATAATAAAACTCAAAAAAATAATTACCTTCTTTCTTTTTTGAAGTAAGAGGAATACCTATAAAATAGTTATGCCCCAATTTTTTTAAAACCAAAATAGGTCTTAAAAATATATCCCCCTTACCATAACTTTCATTGCCAATATTTCTACCAATAGAGGTTAAGTAGATATTACCCTCTTTAATATTGATATTTTTTTCTAAGCTATTGAGTTCTTTTTTAACTTTATTCCATTTATCATAAATCTTATCCATTAAGCACCTTTAAACCTTTTCAAACCTTGACTTAGTCATATCTACAACCTTTTAACTCTTCTATTTGATGCTCTCTATTAAAGCCCATATATTTGAGTGGGATATTATAATCTTTTACAATAGAGTAAAAATCATTTAAAAAATTATGATTATCTGAAATAGTATGAAGTAAATAATCAAACATAACAATGCTATGATAGATTTTAAATTTTTTGGGTCTTTGTATGTTTTCTAAATGTAAAATCTGTTGATTGACATCTAAAGGAGGTTTATTATATTTCATTGACGTCCCCTCTCTTTGAGCATACTAAAAGCATAGGCTTGAGGGACTCTATTGGTGTTATTATAAATATAATGTATTATTTTACTTAGTTTGTCAAGATTAGCCATCATAAACCTCCAATCCTGATATATCTCTACCCTTTGCCATTTTTCTAAGTAGTGGACTAAGCTCTTTCATTAGAGACTCCTCTTTTACTCTTCGCTCTTTCCAGCCAAGATTTAAAGGAGCTAAGAGGTCAGTTAATGCTTGAGCATCAAATATATATCTATCTAATATTCTATTAACAAAACTTTTAAGACTATCTATATCAAGATTATACTCTTTAGCTAAATTATCTAAGGTATTACTATTTTTTATATCTTTAAAGAGTTCATACCCCTTCTTTATCTCATCTTCGCTTAATCCCTTACCTATCTCTAAGCTATTGATATAGGATATTAACTCCTCTTGTTCATCTAGGAAGTTTGCATCAGATTTTAGTAAGTTTATAAGTTTCTCTTTGCTTATCTTTTGATTTTTTGGATTGCTTGAAGTGTATTTAGCCACAATACTCATAATATAATCATAATCTATAATAGTAGAAGCAAAAAGCACAAGTTCAAAATCAAGCTCTTGAATCTCTTTTGAAGTATCTTCTTGATTATCTTGTCTATCTTTTAATCTTTTAGCAGTCTCAAGGTACATAGATTTAAAGGCTCTTAAATCATCTCTTGAGATTAGGCTCTCTATGGTCTCTAACTCTTTAGGCTTTAAATCGCTTCGTTGGTCTAATTTACTCTTTAGGCGTTGTATCTCTTTGAAAGTATTTATAAACTCTGCCCTTGCCACATCGCCTCTTAGATTTGCCACATCTTGAGGTCTATTTTGCAATCCATTAGCTAACATAAATTTTTCTAACTTTCCTATTGCCTCTTTAAATTTATCTATAGTCTCAGATACACTCTCAACTAACCATATCTTTTTTGATTGATTAATATCTTCACCAGAAAATAGGGCAATAGCCTCATCTACTGCATTTTCTTGAGAACGAAAATCTAAAATATTACCGTAGGGTTTAGTATCATTTAATACTCTATTGGTTCGTGAAAAGGCTTGAATAAGTCCGTGATATTTGAGATTTTTATCTATATATAGGGTATTTAGGAACTTACTATCAAAGCCAGTTAATAGCATATCTACAACGATAGTGATGTCTATTTTCTCTTTATGAGCTAAATCACTATTTGGGTATTTATGATTTTTGATACGAGTTTGCACATCTTGATAGTAGCTATCAAAGTTATTTATTGAGTGGTTTGTTTTAAAGACTCTATTATAGTCATCTATAATCTCTTGAAGTGCCTCTTTTTTAGATTCTGGCTCTATTTTATTGTCTTTGGCTTCTGTTGCTAAGTCCTCTTGCAACTGCTTTATATCTCTATTTCCCTCAGCAGGTGGAGAAAAGATACAAGCGATATTTAGATTATGCTCTTTTGTTTTAAAGAGTCTAAAATACTCTATGGCATCATTAATACTAGATGTTGCAAATAGGGCATTAAACTTTTTATTGGCTGTTACTTTATCGTGTTTATCTAATATCTCATCTACTATTAAGTTTTTTGAAACTCTGATACTATCTGTCCCTTGGCTATCTAGCTTAAAGTAGTCTATATGAAATCTAAGCACATTACCATCATCTATAGCATTTGTGATAGTGTAGTTGTGTAACTCTTTTTGAAAAATATCCTTAGTAGTTTTAAAACTTCCATTATTATCTTCTAAGATTACCATTTGTGCATTTTCTTCAAAGATTGGTGTTCCTGTAAATCCAAAGAGTTGAGCATTTGGAAAAAAATCTTTTATCGCTTCATTATTTTTACCAAATTGGCTTCTATGGCACTCATCAAAAATAAATACAATCCGCTCATTTGCCAATGGTTTTAATCTCTCTTTGTAATTATTTTTATTTGAGTCATCTAAGGCTAATCCCAACTTTTGAATAGTGGTAACGATAACTTTATCTTTATAATCTCTTGAGAGTAGTCTCTTGATAAGAGTATGGGTATTTGTATTCTCTTCTACACAATTTTCTTGAAAGCGATTAAACTCTTCTCGTGTTTGGCGGTCAAGGTCTTTTCTATCTACTACAAAAAGTACCTTTTTAATATTATCATTATCTTTTAAGAGAGTAGAGGCTTTAAAAGAGGTTAGAGTCTTTCCACTTCCTGTAGTATGCCAGATGTAACCATTTCCTCGGTTGTCATCTATACACTCAACTATCGACTCTACTGCATAGATTTGATATGGTCTCATCATCATAAGCTTTTGCTCACTCTCTACCAACACCATATAACGGCTTATCATCTGAGCTAATTTACATTTAGACAAAAAGGCTTTGGTAAAATCGTAGAGTTGGGTAATTTTTTTGTTCTTTTTATCAGCATATTGATATATAGGTAAAAATCTCTCATCAGCATCAAAATGGAAGTGTTTATTATCATTATTTGCAAAGTAGTAGGTGTTACTACGATTTGAGACAATAAAGAGTTGCATAAAGCAAAGCAGTGTATTGGTATAGCCATTACCTAAATCATTTTTATAGTTGATAATTTGTTGAATTGCCCTTCTTGGGCTAATCTGTAGAGTTTTAAGCTCTATTTGCACCAATGGCAGACCGTTTATCAAAAATATCACATCATAACGATGAAAACTATCTTTGGTATTTATTTTAAGTTGATTTATCACTTCAAAAGAGTTTTTGCACCAATCTTTTATATTTACTAGTGTGTAGTGTAGTGGTGTACCATCATCTCGCTCAAGAGTATTTGTCTGTCTTAAAAGTTTTGAACTCTCAAATATATTGGGAGTTATAATTTGCTCTAAGAGCCTATTAAACTCATTATCACTTAGCTTAACACGATTTAACTCTTGGAATTTTTGTAGAAAGTTTTGCTCTAAGGTTTCTCTATCTCGAATATCTGGTCGATAGATGTATTTTAACTCTTGAAGTTGATTTATAAACTCATCTTCTATATTTCTCTCTTTAATTTCCATACATCAAGCTCCCAATTTTAATAAAAAGACAATTATACATATTTTTATTCATTATATATTAAGCTAACTATTCCTTAGTCTATTAGACTCACTTTTCTTAAATATTTTTTCAAAAAACTCTTGACAAGTATTAAAAAACTCACTAAAATACCGCAAAATAAAATTAAAAAAGGAGTGAATATGAACTTCAAACCTCTAGCAAATCGTGTTCTTATTGAAAGAGAAGAAGAGGTAACAACAACAGCCTCTGGAATTATCATTCCTGATAATGCAAAAGAGAAACCTCTACAAGGTAAAGTATTAGCAGTAGGTCCTGATGCTAGTGAAGAGGGAATAAAAGAGGGTGATACCGTTGTCTTTGCAAAATATGCAGGTAATGAGATTGTTCTTGACAATAATGAGTATCTGATTATGAGTAGTGATGATATTTTAGGTATCTTAGCTTAATAGCTTTTTTAGATAAAGAAGATTTAGAAAATATTTTTATAGAAAATTAAAGGAGTTAAAATATGGCAAAAGAAGTAGTTTTTTCTGATACTGCACGTAATGGATTGTATAGTGGCGTTAAGAAGTTGGCTGATGCTGTTAAGGTTACAATGGGGCCTCGCGGTCGTAATGTTCTTATTCAAAAGAGCTTTGGAGCTCCAAATATTACAAAAGATGGTGTATCGGTTGCTCGTGAGATTGAACTATCTGACTCACTAGAGAATATGGGAGCTCAACTTGTAAAAGAGGTAGCAAGTAATACAGCTGATGAGGCTGGTGATGGTACTACTACTGCTACTGTTTTGGCTGAGAGTATCTTCCGTGAAGGTCTTAGAAATATCACTGCTGGAGCAAACCCTATTGAAGTAAAGCGTGGTATGGATAAAGCTAGTACATCTATCATCGAAGAGCTTAAAAAGATGGGTAAAGCTGTAAATGATAAAGAGCAAATTGCTCAAGTAGCTACAATTTCAGCTAACAGTGATGCAAAAATTGGTGAGTTGATTGCTGAAGCTATGGATAAAGTTGGTAAAGATGGTGTAATCACTGTTGAAGAGGCCAAGGGAATCAATGATGAGCTTGATGTAGTTGAGGGTATGCAGTTTGACCGTGGATACCTATCTCCATACTTTGTAACAAATAGTGAAAAGATGACAGCAGAGCTAGAGAATCCTATGATTTTAATTACTGATAGTAAAATCAGTAACTTAAAAGACCTTATTCCTCTACTTGAGCAAACTCAACAAAGTGGACGTCCATTATTAATCATCGCTGATGATGTAGAGGGTGAGGCTCTTGCGACACTAGTACTAAACCGACTAAAAGGTATTTTAAATATCGCGGCTGTTAAAGCTCCAGGTTTTGGAGACCGTAAGAAAGAGATGCTAAAAGATATTGCTATTCTTACAGGTGGAACAGTAATTACTGAAGAGCTTGGTCTTACACTTGAAAAGGCAACTGTTGAGCAGTTAGGTCAAGCAGCTCGTGTGGTAATTGATAAAGATAATACAACTGTAGTTGATGGTCAAGGTGATAAGAGTGGTGTAGAGGCTAGAATCAATGAGATTAAAGCACAAATTGAAAATACAACAAGTGATTATGACCGTGAAAAGCTACAAGAGCGTTTAGCAAAACTAAGTGGTGGTGTTGCTGTAATTAAAGTTGGTGCGGCTACTGAAACTGAGATGAAAGAGAAAAAAGACCGTGTTGATGATGCACTCTCTGCTACAAAAGCTGCGGTTGATGAGGGTATCGTCATTGGTGGTGGTGCGGCACTTGTAAAAGCAGCTAATGCTGTAAATATCTCTCTTGAGGGTGATGAGCAAGTTGGTGCAGAGATTATTCTACGTGCTGTAAAAGCACCTATTAAGCAAATCGCTGATAATGCAGGATTTGATGCTGGTGTTGTAGCTGATAAGGTTAGCAATAGTAGTGAAGCAAATGTTGGTTTTAATGCGGCTACTGGTGAGTATGTAGATATGTTTGAAGCTGGAATTATCGACCCACTTAAAGTAGAGAGAATCGCTCTACAAAATGCAACTTCAGTAGCTAGTCTTCTTCTTACAACTGAGGCTACTGTAAGTGAAATCAAAGAGGATAAAGCTCCTGCTCCTATGGCTCCTGATATGGGCGGAATGGGTGGAATGGGCGGTATGGGAATGATGTAATTCCCCTGCCCTACCAACCTCTTCTCCTATTTAATAAACAAATTATCTTATACCTCTTTTTTAATATAACTCCATACATTAGTTATTTAATAGTAAAATATCTTTTTTTAAATCTATATTTAAGGAGAGATATAATGAGCCAAGAAAAAGAAGATAGCAAAGAGCCTATAAAAATTCAGAAAGAGACAGCAAAAACTTCTAAACATATCTCGATATTAGATGATCAGTATCTTCCTAGAATGATGGCAGCTGGAGGATATGTTATGCTAGGTATTACAACTATTCTTTTGCTAATTCTAGCTTTCAAATATTTCCAAATGGGTGATAATATACCACAAATGCCAAAAGGAGAAAGTAAAGTCTCTTTTATTATTCAGCACTATACAATGGAACTTTTTATACTGTCTGGTGCTTTAATCTCTATGAGCCTTGCTCTAAAACTTCTCTTTGGTGCTAGTCCTAGACAAGTTATTCCAGATAAAGATAGAGAGTTACTTGAACCACTCATAAAAGAAGCAAATAAAGAAGCTATAAATCAATATGCAATTTTAAGTGGCCTTAGCGGATTTACTGGAGTATTTCAAAAAATTGGCTTCTCTGGTCTGCCACTAGCTACAGTTATGCTAACTCTTATATTCTCATTTCTATCATTTCAGAATCAAAACTTTATGGAGTTAGCTAAATTAACTCTTGGTGCATTTATAGGCTCTTTTGTACAAAAAGGACAAAACAACAGATAGTAAACAAACCAATAAGTAAAATAGGTTCTTCAAAGCTAAGTATTTGAAGAACTACTCCATTATTTTACATTTTATCTGTAACATATAGTTAAAAATTCTCTAAGGAAAAGAGTAGTTAAACTTACCTGAATCCAATTTACTTAGATAAAAATATACAAAAGTCTATCTAAAAACAAAGTCAATATTTTTTATTCTAAATGTATCACTAATAAAGAAGATATAAGAACCATAAAAAGCTCATTAATAAACTGACGTGATTTAAATGATTAAATAGTTTTGTGGAGTAGGCTTATTAAATTTATCTATATGTTAAAAAAGAAAAAAAGATTTTCTCTTCTTATTTCTGATTTGCCCAATCAAAATATGTTTTAGCTTTTAGTATTTGAGGATAGCTAAAGTTATGCTCACCATCTTTATTGGTTACCACTATCCCCTCCTCATCTGCACTCTTTAATATACCTTTTAGCTTCTGACCTCCAACAATCTTAAGCTTAATCCTCTCACCAATTGCACTCATAAAATGCTTTGCTTTTCTTAGATTTCTCTCAATACCAGGAGAGCTAACCTCTAAAAAGTAGTTACCACCTACTGGTGGGTGAACATCTAGTAGTGGAGAAATGTCATTAGATATTTCAGCACAAAGGTCTAAATCTACTCCTCCATCTTTTATGATAGATATACGGTAGATTGTATTATCATTCTCTTTTACTATTTCAGCATCATAGAACTCTGCCCCATAGCTATTTACAATCTTACTAATTTGCTCTTCAAGAGACATCACCAATCTCCTTTTCTATCTTTGCAAAAAGCTTATCGATACGACTAATCCTATCTAATTCATCATCAAATTCAAATGTAAGATTAGGAGCTCTATACCAGCCCTCTGCCTCTTTTATGTAAGTTTTAAGATAACTAGCAACTTTTCTTAGTCGTCTTAAAATCTCTGTATGATCTTTTTCTTCAATACCAGTAGGATCTAAAAATACTCTAGCATCGTAGCGTCCTCTTGAACAAAGAACCTCTGTAACACTTAGAGTATTTATATATGAATCATCAAGACTCCCCAAAGCTTCAGGGATTAACTCTCTTAATATAGACTCTGTACGTTTACGTTTAATCTGGGCTTGATTCATAGACTAGCTTGTTCCTCTACCTCTTTAAAGGTCTCTATTACATCGCCAACTTTAATATCATTGAAGTTATCAAGCATAATACCACACTCAAAGCCACTTCTTACCTCTTTTGCATCATCTGTAAATCGTTTTAGTGAGCTAATTTTACTTGTATATATAACAACACCATCTCTAATAAGTCTAGCTCCAGAGTTTCTCTCTATTGTACCTTCAGTTACCATACAACCAGCAATAGTTCCAACTTTAGCAACACTAAATGTATCACGTACTTCAGCTTGACCTGTTACCTCTTCACTAATAACTGGACTCATCATACCGCCAAGTAGAGCTTTTACATCATCTAATAAGTCATAGATGATAGAGTAAGCCTTAATCTCTACACCCAAATCCTCTGCTTTTTTCTTAACTGCTCCAGTAGGACGTACATTAAAGCCAAGAATGAGAGCATTTTCACTAGCATCTGCTAGGATTACATCACTTTCAGTAATTCCACCTACACCACCGTGAATAACTTCAACCTTAACCTCTTCATTTTTAAGTTCAGTTAGTGCCGATTTAATAGCTTCTAAAGAGCCTTGAACATCAGCTTTAACAACCAAAGGAAGCTTTTTAATTTTACCCTCTGCAATCAAACTTCCAAGCTCATCGATAGAGACTTTTGTACTCTTAGATAGCTCTTTTGCCCTTGAATACTCTTTACGTTTATCAGCTAACTCTTTTGCCTCTTTTTCACTATCCATTGCAACAAGAACTTCACCTGCTTGAGGTACTTCATTTAGTCCAACAACTCCAACTGGAGTACTAGGTCCAACCTCTTTAGCTCTACTTCCATTATCAAGTATTAGAGTTCTTACACGACCATAAGTATTTCCAACAATCACATTATCACCAACTCTTAAAGTTCCATTTTTGATAATAATATTAGCAACTGCTCCTAATCCTTTTTGGATAGAACTCTCAATAACAATGGCTTTAGCTTTACGGCTAGGGTCTGCTACAAGCTCCATAACTTCAGATTGGAGGATAATGGTCTCAAGAAGGTCATCAATACCTTCACCAGTATGTGAAGAGACACCTATAAACTCATACTCTCCACCCCAATCAATAGGTAAAATTCCAATCTCAGATAGTTGAGATTTTACATTATCTATATTTGCAGTAGGTTTATCAATTTTAGTAATGGCGATGATAATAGGTACACCAGCAGCTTGAGCGTGAGAGATTGACTCTTTTGTCTGAGGCATAACTCCATCATCAGCAGCTATAACAATAATAGCAATATCTGTAGCTTGAGCCCCTCTAGCACGCATCTCTGTAAATGCTGCGTGTCCAGGAGTATCTATAAATGTAATTTTATGACCATCTTTTTCTACTTGATATGCTCCAACGTGCTGAGTAATTCCACCTGCTTCTTTAGCAGCAACTCTAGTAGAACGAATATAATCAAGTAGTGAAGTTTTACCGTGGTCAACGTGTCCCATTACTGTAATTACAGGTGGACGAGGCTCTTCTATACTATCTACTTGAGCATCATAGTTTGCTACATAATCAAGTGCATCAAGTGGGTTAATTGTCTCAACTTTAACATCGAACTCTTCAGCTAGAATTTCAATAGAATCCTTATCTAAGAAATCATTTTTAGTAACCATTGTTCCAAGAGTAAAGAGTACTTTAACAACTTCACCTACGCTCTTACCAACCTTTTCAGCAAATTCATAAACACGTACATCTTCTGGTATTTTTACCACACTAACCTTCTCTTCACTCTCTTGTTTAGTATATTTTCTTTTTCGACCACCTCGACGAATATTTCTACCACCTGAACGATTATTAAAATTACGTTGAGCGTTTCCACCAATACCTTGAGCAGCACGACGTTTAGCCTCTGCTTTTCTACGCTCTTCTTGACGCTGTTGCTCTTCAAAAATTGTTTTATCAGAAAAATCTAATAAAACTACCTCTTGCTCTTCAAAGAGTTCAACAGAGCCTCCTAAATCTCTCTCATTCATAATCTCAAGTTTTTCACCTGTAGATTTTGCTTCAGCTGGACTCTTTTTCTTTTTCTTCTTAGAAGAGGCACGAGGTGAGACATTACTTAAAGAGATTTTTTTATCTTTATTTATAGTTGGTCTTGCCTTTTTAACGATAGTAATTCCACGCTTTTTTAGAGGAGCACGTCTTATAGTACTCTTCTTTTCACCATCTTCTGTACTCTTTACAGTTGCAGTAATACCCTTACGGACTGTTACTTTCTTCTTAGGAACGGTTGCTTTCTCTTTTGAATCTGAAGTCTCATCTTTTTCAGGAGTTTTACTCTCTAGCTCTTTAGTCTCTAGCGAGTCTATTTTAGTTTCACTAGTAGAAGTCTCTTTTTTAGGACTCTTTTTTACTGAAGAGGATACTTTAGAAGACTCCTCTTTGGAAGTAGAATTAGGTAATTTACCTGTCATAATGTAATCCATTAGTATCGCGGCTTGATTGAGTGTTACAGAACTAGTGGCTGCTTTGACATCAAGCCCAATCTCTTTTGCTCTCTTTAGCATATCACTATTGGACATTCCTGCCTCTGCTGCAATCTCTTGTATCCTAACTTTATCACTCATTCGTGTAACACTCCTTTAATAGCTTAACAAACTCTTCTTCCTTGAAATGGAAGCGTTTTGATAACTGTTTAATCCTTTTCGCATCTCTACTACAAGCTTGACAGATATAACTACTTCTACCATATCCACGATATGGGATAATCTGAGTATTTTCAAACTGTACTCTGATTAATGTATGTTGATATTCTCTGTTTCGACAAGCAATACACATTCGAATAGGATATTTTTTCATTGACATTATACCAAAAAACTTAGAACTTTCCTACGACACCAATATTATCGATACCCTGTATTAAGACTCTAAATTGTGGAAAATGTTTGGACAAAATATTGGCAAGTTTATCTGCATCATCAGCATAGACTAAATTGAAAAATGTTGAACCACTTCCAGATAGTGTACTCATCAATGCACCATTTTCTAAAGCTAATTTCTGAACTTCAAATAGCTCTGGCATAACCCTCATACGACGCTCTTGATGAATCTTATCTTTTGAAGCAATACGTAAAAGTTCCCAAGACTCACTCATAAAAAGGGCTGTCATATAAGCAGCTCTTGAGAGTGAATATACCATCTCCTCTTTAGAGTAGTGTTTTGGCAAAATATGCCTAGAGCGATTAGTAGATATTGTGCGATTTGGTATAACTAAAACTGCACGTAGGTATGCAGGAAGACGCCTTTTTTTACTATAAACTCTATCACCCTCTAAACAAGCAACATTAAATCCACCCATTACAGCTGGAGTAATATTATCTGGGTGTGGTTCATAACGTAAAGCTGTATTTAAGATTTTACGTTTATTATATTTCACTCCAGATGCAACATACGCAGATGTGATAGCTGAAACAATTACAGCAGAAGAGCTTCCAAGCCCCCGAGATATTGGAATACGATTTGTAAACTCAAAACGAAAAGTGGGGGCTTTTCCACCACTAAGACGGCGATACTGCTCTTTAAATATATGTAAAAATAGTGAATTTCTCTTAATCTTTGGGTTATTAGCACCCTCACCCTTTGTAGATACACTCAAAAAACTAGATGGTTTTATAACAATCTCATTTCTTAAATCAACAGCTAGTCCTAAAGTATCAAAACCCGGACCTAAATTGGCACTTGTTGCAGGTACACTAATAAACACATAGAGCCTTTATACAGCAGGGAGTCTATAATCTGGTCGATTATCTGACTCTCGTATCAAACTATCCAAAGATAGAGGGAATGAAAACTCCTGCAAAATATTTTCCTTAAGAGGTTGTGTAATTATAGTATCTTTTACTTTGACAAAATAGAGTTTTCCCATTGCTTTTATAGGACGTCCACCATTTAAGCTAAAAGCACTAATGCCAAAGAAGGGGATTCCCTTAAGGATATATAGTGTCTTTAGAGCTATATAGCTTAATTTTATACCCATTTGACTACCTGGACCATTTATATATAAAATCTCTGTGGGAGCATCTTTCGTATTTAAAAGTCTATCAATCTCTAATATGAGTTTATCAGAGATATACCCCTCAAGCATCCACTCTTTAAATAGAGTATTATCTTTATATAGAGCAAAGCCCAATGGAGTACTAATAGTATTAATTACAAGTGTTATTTTAGGCAAAGCTATACTCATATTGAGGAGTATGTAGCTGTTCTAATGCCACTATTTCGTAGTTTTTAGAATCTGCAAAAAGCTTTTTAGTAAGTAGATGGTTTAGTTTATGACTTCCAGCAAAAGAGCGATAACGTCCTATTAAATTGTAACCAATTACCATCATATCCCCCATAGCATCAAGAATCTTATGACGAACAAATTCATCAGGGTATCTTAAACCCTCAGGATTTAATACTCTATGCTCATCTAAACCAATTGCATTTTTTAAACTTGCACCTAGAGCTAAATTTTGACTCTGAAGATATTGAATATCCTTAGCAAAACCAAAAGTTCTTGCTCTAGAAATATCTTCTATATAACTCTCTAATGTAAAATCAAAACTAAAATTTTGCTTCCCTATGGCTGGGTGTTTAAAATCTATCTCAAAATCAAAGCCAAGGTTTTTTGAAGGCTCTAATCTAACAAATTTATCACCCTCTCTAATCTCAACAAGACGACGAATCTTTAGAAAACGCTTTGGTATATTTTGAGTACGGATACCAGCCTCTTGTAGAAGAAGACAAAATGAGATAGAGCTTCCATCCATAATTGGCATCTCATTACCTTTTAGAATAATTCTAAGGTTATCTATTCCATAAGCATATAGTGCAGATAAAAAATGCTCTATTGTTGAGACAAACCCCTCTTTTACTCCAATTACTGTTGCCATTTGTGTATCAACTACACTAGATGGGTTTAGAGGAATGCTAACACCTATATCACTTCTATAAAATATTATTCCACTATCAGCATCAAGTGGTTCAATCCTTAAACGGATAGATTCACCTTTGTGGAGTCCTATCCCTACTACTTCTGTAGCTTTAGCAATAGTACGTTGATACATTCCTCTCCTTTACTCCATTAAGGAGTATTATAACAAAAGTAGCTATAAAATTTTAATGATGTCTTCTTCTACGTCCAATAATTCGATTTGCTGTTTTGAACACATTATTAATGTGGCTATTTATCCAATTTTGTTTCATCCAATCCATTGGCCAAACCTCCACACCTTGAATAAGGATTCCAAAATGCAAGTGGTCTCCTAGTGCTAAACCTGTAGTTCCTGTACGAGCTATAACTTGACCTCTGCGTACTCTATCCCCATCTCCTACTAATATTGATGAGCAGTGTCCATATATGGTATATAGACCAAAACCGTGGTCTAAAATTGGCATATTCCCATATATACCATTACGTCCTACAAATACAACTGTTGCTGGATTTGAGCTAATGATAGGAGCTTGTCTCACACTAGCAAGGTCATAACCTAAATGGTACGAGCGGGATACTTCATGGTTACGGTCATTATAGTAGTAGTGTCGTTCATCTCCAAAATCAGCAACACGTGCTGCACTTTTGAGTGGATAGAAGGCGTGAAGACGCCAACGAGAAAAGTTTACTGCTGTGGGATTGGCGGTATAGTGGTGAATTAACTTTTCATTACGAATACGTATCTTTTCATTAACAGCTTTAAAGCGTTTTAATGGATTACGTATAGAGGAGATATCAGCATAACGAGTTGAAAAACTTTTGATTTTACCATTTAAGAATCTATCACTTAAATGTATCCAAGATATACGAAACTTTCTTGTAAGTCTCTCAAATGCAATCTGCTGTTCACTGCGATTACCAGCCTCATCAATAGCAACAACTTTAGGATCAAAAATTTTATCACGAAATGGCCATGCTAAGAGAGTAGCCCAATACCCCTTAACCTTATATTTAACTACTTTAAAGTGTTTTTTACCAATTTGAACATAGACATCTTTTAAGTGTTTATCAGTTGCCCTAAATATAACTAACCCACTTCCACCTTTAACTATGCTAGGACTCCAAGCGACTATTCCTATACTAGGAGGCTCAGTATCTACTAAAATCTTTGCCTCTTTTAATGTACGATTACCTTGCCAAAAATTCCAAAGACTACTATCTCTAACCTCCACTTTTAAACGCCAAGATTTCTTTTTGAGGTCAAGACCACTATGTGCAGGAATTGTTACAAATATTTCACTATTTTTCTTATTGGCAGGAAACTTTCCAGAAGCTATCGTTATCTCTTTATTCCCATCATCTAAGAGTACTTCGTAACTTCCCAATCCTTGATTATCACCCATCCATATCTTAATCTTTTTACCCGGAGCCCAAAAAAAGCTCTTATCCAACTCTACACGAGGAGCTATCCGTTCAAAGCGAGGAGAGATATAGACATAAGCTACCACTCCTGCAATAGATAATAGAAATATAAAAAATAGAATAAATCCACCACCACCTCTTTTTTTACGTCTGCTTCTATAGTTATATCTGCGTTGCATTATTGGTAATAACTCCTTCTTTTTTAATAAATTCCAAAATTTTATCTTTTAACTCTTCTTTATCTTCATAATCTTTAGAATCAACTTCAAATCCTGCTGAGAGTATATGCCCTCCTCCACCAAAATATTTGGCAATAGGTAGGAGATTCACTCTATTAGAGCGTAGTGATACTTTGTAGCTATTTAAACGCTCTACAAGCAATATAGCTATATCAACTGTTACTAAAGACTTGGCATACTCTACAATACCATCTATATCACTATATTTAGCTCCTGTTACTTCAAAATCTTCTCTAGTAATTTGCATTGTGGCTATTTTTGCATCTAAATGAAGCTCTAATGATTCAAGAACACGTCCCAATATTCTCAAAGATGCCAAAGAGCGTCTAAGCATAGCTTGAGATATAGCACCTACATCTATCCCAATATCAATTAACTCTTGTGCCATCTCAAAACTATATTTATTAGTATTAGATGTTGTGAAATATCTAGTATCAGATATTAGTGCTGTATAAAATGCCTCTGCACTACTGTATGGTATCTCAAATATTGGTTTAAAAAAGTTATATGCTACTTCTGAACTACTTACAGCCTCTGCTCTAATAATATTTAACACTCCAAATTCTGTATTACTTATATGGTGGTCAATATTTATAATATCACGTCCATTTAAATCAAAACCTAATCTATCTAAACTTCCACAATCACAAGATATTATTAATGAATCTTTATACTCTATTCTCTTTTTTATCTTATAAAATCCATCAAGAAAGTTTAAATGAATAGGAAGTGTAGGCGTTGCATTAGCAATCTCCACACGATAACCCATATTTTTTAGAAGATGATACACTCCCAAAGATGTACCAATAGCATCTGCATCTGGATATATATGAGAAAGGAGTGTTATTGAAGAGTATCTCTCCAAAAGTTTAAGAAAATGCTCCCTATCCTCATTGGAAAAGAAGATACCTCTGTTGGAGTCCATTACTCTACTTTCATAGATAAATCTTGCCAAGTAGCTTGGTGTATTATACTACCAGAACTAATAGCATCAACTCCTGTTGTGGCAATTTTACGAATAGTTTCAAGAGTTATATTTCCACTCGCCTCTAAAAGAGTATGAGCGGAGTTTCTATTTCTCCAAGCTACTACCTCTTTAATTGTCTCTAAATCCATATTATCACACATTACAATATCTGCTCCAAGACGCATAGCCTCTTTTGCCATATCAAAATCTTCACACTCAATCTCAATCTTAGTAGTAAATGGAATTTTAGCTCTTACATCTTTCATAAACTTTTCAAGATTATCAATAGTACGTAAGTGGGTATCTTTTAGCATCAAACAATCATCAAGACCCATACGGTGATTTTGTCCACCACCACATCTTACGGCATACTTCTCAAAAGCTCTCAATGCTGGACGAGTCTTTCTTGTATCAAGTAATCTACACTCTAATCCTTCAAGCTTGGCTACATATTTAGCCGTTAAAGTTGCTATTGAAGTAGCGTGGAGTGCTAAATCTAAAATTGTCCTCTCAAGGGAGAGTATATCTTTTGAATCTCCCTCAATATCAACAACTCTATCACCCTCACTAAAAGAGTCTCCATCTTTTTTATACCAAGATAGTTTCAATCCATATATATTTGCTAATGCCTCAATATATTCAGCCCCAGCAAAGATGCCATCACTCTTAGCAAGGATATAGGCACAAATTACAGAAGAGCTACTAACTCTAGTAAATAAATCACCTCTACCTAAATCTTCATCAACTACTAAACGTATAAAATTTTCAATTAAATTTTGACTAACACTCATTTGACCTCCAACATACGCTCAAGTGCTAAACGAGCATAATAAACAGTCTCATCATCAACAAATATCTCATTAATTGGTGCTTCATCTTCAATAGATTTTAAACTAAGGTATAGGTCTTTTAGAGTTGTTTCATTCATTGTAGGACACTCTGGTTTTGTTGAAGAGAGTACATAGGTATTTCTCTTTCTCATACGATTTACCAAATTGTACTCCGTCCCAACAGCAACCTTTTGTTCTATATCAAGCTCATTCACATATTTAATAAGTTGTGAAGTTGAACCAACGAAATCAGATACCTCTACAACTTTAGGATCGCACTCAGGGTGAACAGCTATTTTAATATCTGGATATTTTTGGCGATAGAAATTGACATCATCAACACTAAAGAGCTGATGTACAGAACAAAATCCATTAAAGCAAAGTATATCAGAGCCTTTAATATCACTCCCCTCCTCTCCTACAATACAAGATTTTAATCCCATCATATTGGCAACATTTTGACCAAGGCATCTATCTGGTACAAATAGAATCTTTTTACCACTTAATAAGCCTTTTTCAATAATCTTGACAGCATTAGAGCTAGTACAAACCATTCCACCCATCTTTCCAACTTTTGCTTTAACACTTACATCTGAATTTATATATGTGATAGGGAGAATATCCTCACGACTTACACCAGCTTTTTCAATGATTTCAACTGTCTCATCATAATAACTACCATCAATCATTCTAGCCATAGCACAACAAGCAACCTTTGGCATTAGTACTCTCTTTTTAGGGGCAATAACCTTAACACTCTGCCCCATAAAACCAACACCACAAAAGACTACCCAAGGATTCTCATCTACTTTACAACGACGAGCTAATTCAAGACTATCACCAATAATATCAGCCATCTCAAATACTTCATCTCTTTGGTAATAGTGTCCTACAACAGTAACTGGAAGTGCATCTTTTAATCGCTCAATTTCCTTACGATAATCAATACCCATTATTTAGAACCTTTTTTTAGGAAGTTTTTGAATTATACAATATTACTTTTTGGGTAAAATAATACCCTTAAAACAGACTTCTATCTACTTTGATAGTAATTGAAAGGCTTTTTGTGAGTGAACTTGTATCTAATATGAATATTCAACTATATCTTTTTTCTTATATTCTTGCTGGGATTCCCTTTGGTTATATTCTTGCTAAGAGTTTTGCAGGAGTAGATATTAAACAAGAAGGTAGTGGTAATATCGGAGCTACAAATGTATTGAGAGTAGTTAAAAAACATAAGCCCTCCCTTGCAAAAAAGCTTGGAGCTACTACTTTGTTTCTTGATGCTATTAAGGGGATTGTTGTTTTACTTATAGCCAAAATGCTAGGGGCATCTCCATCTGTACTTTGGACCATTGCTATTTTAGCTGTCTGGGGACACTGTTTTAGTATTTTTTTAAACTTTGAAGGTGGAAAGGGTGTGGCTACTGGATTTGGAGTATTACTATTTTTACTTCCTATCCCTTCTCTAATAGCTCTTGTAGTCTGGGCTATCTGTGCAAAGGGACTCAAAATATCTTCACTATCTTCACTCATCGCCATTGTAGCACTTATTATTGCTAGTTATATTTTATATCCTAATGGACTTTATGGTATTGGTACACACGCTCCTATATGGGTTATCTCTATTACTATTTTTTATAAACATATACCAAATATTATTAGAATATTTAAAAAAGAGGAGAGTTCTATTGTATGACAATAGAGATTAAAAATTTAGAGATAGATGCTATCATTGGTATCCTTCCAAAAGAGCGAAAAGAGTCTCAATCTATATTAGTAGATTTATATGCACAATATGATTATTTAGATGGAGTATATGTTGATTATGCCAATTTAGCCAATTTGATTGAGACCACTCTTATCAAAGAGAAGTTTGAGTTGATTGAAGAGGCTCTTTTAAATATTAAAGAGCAGATATTTAAACTATACCCTATTATATATACTCTAGAACTTCGTATTCAAAAGCCCAATATAATAGATAATTGTTTTGTTGGAGTCTCTCAAAAATGGGAAAGAGATAGATGATAAAGATAGAAAATATTTAATTTTTTACTATCCATTCTCAATACTCTATATTTGTGCTATAATTAAAAAAATCTTAAACTGAATAAAGGCTTAATCGATGCGTATTCTAATCATCGAAGACGAAGTAACTTTGAGCAAAATGCTTTCAGAGGGACTTAGAGAGTTTGGTTATCAAAATGATGTTGCTAAGAGTCTAGCAGATGGTCGTTACTACATAGATATTCGTAACTATGATTTGGTTTTGCTTGACTGGATGCTTCCAGATGGAAATGGTATCGATATAATTCCTGAAATAAAAGCAAAAAGACCAAAAACAGCAGTCATTGTTTTATCTGCTAGAGATGATAAAGATAGTGAAATTCAAGCTTTAAAAATAGGTGCAGATGACTATATAAAAAAACCATTTGATTTTGATATTTTACTTATGAGAATCGAGGCTAAACTTCGATTTGGAGGAAGTAATATTATTGAAATTGATGACCTCATTATAAACCCTGAAGAGGAAAAAATCATCTATAAAGGTGAAACTATTGAGCTAAAGGGAAAACCATTTGAAGTCTTAACACACCTTGCTATGCATAAAGACCAAATTGTCTCAAAAGAGCAACTTCTTGATGCAATTTGGGAAGAGCCTGAGCTTGTTACTCCTAATGTTATTGAAGTAGCAATAAATCAGATACGCCAAAAGATGGATAAGCCTCTAGGAATTGTTACTATTGAGACTGTTCGACGACGTGGTTATAGATTTTGTTTTCCACAAAAAGCTTAAGACTCAACTTTCTAATTAAACTTACTGCCTCAATGGCAGTACTACTAACGCTATTTTCTGTTATCTTATATAACTATATAAATTTTAGTTTAGAGAAAAATATAAGAAACTCTCTTATAAAACAGGCTAATTATCTCTTTGCTAAATATGATAATTTAGAAGAAGCTTTAAAAACTCAGCAAAAACTACTAAATAAAACACTAAAAATTAATGCAGATATTATCAAAGCTCCAGAGTCATCTTATCGTCCAAGATATTTTAAACAGATAAAAAAAGATAATCACTACTATCTACAGGCATTTTTCCCATACAGTTTTCAGCAACAACGTTATCTAGTTCTAACTACTGATATTACTCAACAAAAGCATTTTCAAAATGAGGTTTTTCACTCAATCATTCTACTAAATATTTTAACAATGGGACTCATTATTCTTTATGCCTTCTTCCTATCTAAAATGCTATTATCTCCTATAAAATTCTTCTCTCAAAAATTAGAAAAGATGAATGAAAATATTCTTGAACCTATTGACCTTACTAAAATACCTTTAGAGTTTAGACCATTAGGAGCTTCTATTAATCAACTAGTATCTAGGATAAAGAGCTTTTTGCTATATAAAAAGGAGCTATTTGTAGGAGCAGCTCACGAACTAAAGACTCCATTAGCTGTAATAAAGACAAAAGCACAAGTTACACTCTTAAAGAGAAAAAAATCTCCCGAACTTTTAGAGAGTGTTATAAAAGATAGTATTATTACAGTTGATGATATGAATAAAATTATTGAGTCTTTTTTAGAGTTTGGACGTGCTGAAGGGGCTCAATTTGAAAAGCCTATAGTATTAGACCTTATTGCTTTTTTACAAAAAAAGGTATCTGAATTTTCCCTATTGGCTGAAAGTTCAAATAAAAAACTATTGGCTAGGTTAAATCCCAAACAAATCTCTATAATAATTCAACCTCTTTTACTCTCTCAAATACTTCAAAATCTTATTCAAAATGCTCTGCGATTTACCCCAGAGGGTGGAAAAGTATATATATTTAGCTATGTTAAAGATAATAAATTTATTATAAAAATTAGAGATGAGGGGGGAGGAATTGATGAGAATATTGACATTTTTGCTCCATTTAAACGCTCTTCAAACTCAAAAGGAGCTGGGTTAGGACTATTTTTAGTCAAGAGTGCTGTAGATGCTCTTGGAGCAGATATAGAGCTTAAAAATCGTAAAGATGGTAAAGGTTGTGTTGCTACCTTTAGCCTCCTAGTTGAAAAAAGTGGCTCTTAATCTTTTAATTACCTCTTTTACTTAAGCTTTCATTAGCTATAACTCGAAACATAAAAAACCTATAAAGTGAGGATTTAAATATGGCACTACTTATTACTGAAGAGTGTATTGCTTGTGATGCTTGTCGTGAAGAGTGTCCAAATGAGGCTATTGAAGAGAATGACCCTATATATATAATTGACCCAGATAGATGTACAGAGTGTGTAGGTTTCTTTGATGAGCCTCAATGTATAGCAGTATGTCCTGTTGATTGTATTATTCCTGACCCAGACAATGTAGAGAGTGCAGAAGAGTTAAAGTTTAAATTTGACCAACTCCAAGGAGAACTATAGACTCAATATGCCTAAACGTACTGCTATCATAGATATTGGCTCTAACTCTGCTCGTTTAGTGATTTTTCAACGTACAAGTCGCTATGGATTTCACCTAATTAATCAACAAAAGAGTAGAGTAAGAATAGGAGAAGGTGCCTATGAAGCAGGTGGCTATCTTCAAGACATAGGTATTGAACGTGCCTTTAATGCTCTACACTCATTTAAACATACGATTAAAGAGTACAAAGTAGATAGAGTCTATACCGTTGCAACGTCTGCTTTACGTGATGCCCCTAATCGTGCGGATTTTATAAGACTTATTCGTAAACATCTTGGGATAAATATTAAAGTAATTGATGGTATCCAAGAGGCGAAATATGGTGCTATTGCGGCATTAAACCTTCTACCTTTTAAAGATGCAATTACTGTAGATATTGGTGGAGGTTCTACCGATATGACACTTATTGAAAATGGTCATATCATTCAGAGTATCTCACTAAATCTTGGAACTGTTCGTCTTAAAGAGCTTTTTACAGATACAAAACGCAATAATAGTGAAGCAAGAGAGTATATTAGAAATCAGCTAAAGAGTATTCCTGAAACATTTAAAAGCTCTCTTGTTGTGGGAATTGGAGGCAGTGCTAGGGCATTAGGTAGAGGGGTGATGTTACAAAATAATTACCCCTTTGATAAAATCCACGCCTTTAGATATAGTGTGGCAAAAAATAGAGATTATTTTAAAAAAGTTATAAAAGCCTCTATAGATGAATTAGAACAATTATCTATCAAAAAAAATCGTTTTGATACTATTAGAGAGGGTACACTAATCTTTTCTGAACTTTTAGAGTATTTTGGTAGCAAAGAGGTGCTAACAAGTGGAGTAGGAGTAAGAGAAGGTGTTTTTCTTGCCAATCTTCTAAGAAATGACAAAGGTCGTTTCCCTCCTATGATAAATCCATCTATTAGAAGTATAAAGGATCGTTTTGACCTTCTAAAACTTCCAGAGGGTAATAAAGAGTATATAGGTAAGCAACTTTTCAAGATAATTGAGCCACGTTTTGATAGTACAAAAGAGTATCAAGAGTTACTCATAAAAGCTCTTAGCCTATCTAATATTGGAAAAGTACTTACTATTTACAAAGAACATCAACATGCCTTCTATATTGCAATGCAAGAGCTAAACTTTGGTTTTACCCACTCTCAAATGCTTACTATTGCTATTTTAATGAGGTCTAAGGGAGATAGATTATATTACAAACCTCTATATAGAGAGTACAAATCACTTCTCCCACCAAAAACAGTAATAAAATGGCTCAGTTTTGCATATAGCCTAACTCTTATACTCTATGAAAACTCTTCAAATGCAAAAATTACTTTTAATTGGGAGGGTAGTACACTAAAAATTAGAAGTGATAAGAAACTATATCTAGCTAATGAAGAGATTAATAGTTTAAAAACACCAAAAGGGATTAAAGTCATTTTAATAGATAATAAGGCGATGAACCTCATTAGCTAAATATAAAAAATTTAGCTATTAGAGAGTGAGGATATAGCATTTGGAAAAACTACTCCATCTATTCCAAAACGTGCAACCCTCTCAATACCTCGTTCATCATCAATTAAAACGAGAATTTTCATATCAAATAGATACTCATCTGCAAGTTTTTGTACAATAATTGCCTTTTCAAGCTGACAAAAGACATAATTAGCACCAACTGCATTAATAAGTAGTACCTCTTTTATTGAACCTGCTGTTACTGCAAATTTAAGGTCATTCTTTTTACAATGCTTTGCAAGTTCAATAGAGTCCCCTAATGGTTCAAGTAGCAAAATATCATTTGGATTTGTATTTGAAATATCCTCTAATGAGAATACTCTTACAAAACGTGGGCTATCAACCAAAGGGTGTCCAAAAATTAACATATATACTCCTTATTTAATTTAAATCTTTTATGCTTTAGAGAGGCACTCTTGAGAACAATACCATTTACCTCTATAATATATTGCATCTTTTTTAACAACATAAGTAGAACATTCACTACACTCAACAAGAGTTTCACTATCTTGAGAGTTATCATTACTATCTATTGAATCTCTCTTATCTGCTAAAATCCTACCTCCAAAAAATCGATAGATAGCATACAACAAAGCACCTATAATCAATAATTTCAATAACATATTATCTATTCCTCTCTTGTGTGCTTATTGAGTATTATACTTTAATTTCTTGAGACTACTTCTTTGGTATAAGTAAAAGATACTGTCTTGTAGCACGTTTTATAATCTCTACTTTAAGTTCTCTTTTTAGAGATTTAACCTCTTGGCTAACACGACTCCCTTTATAAAATAGATAACTACTATTTTGATTTGAAATCTCTTTTGTTAAATCCAATAGCATATTTGTATCACTAACTGCTCGAGAACTAATTAGATTAAATGGTGGCTCTTTTAACTGCTCAACTCTTTTACGAACGACTCTAACATTATCCAACTCTAACTCTAAAGAGGCATAACGTAAAAATGAGGAGCGTTTATTAAGTGGTTCACACAATAGAGTTGGTACATCGTCCCAAAAACAAGCAATAATTAAACCTGGAAATCCAGCTCCTGTTCCTACGTCAAGTAAAGATTTAGGCTTAGGTATAAATTTTAGTGGATATAAAGAATCTATAATATTTTCAAGTATAGCATCAAAGGAGCTATTACTTGTAAGATTGTGAATACTATTCCACTCTCTTAATATTTGAGTAAAACGCTTTAGACGCCAAATCAACTTATCATCACTATCTAAACTAAATTTCTCCAAGTTATCAATTAAAGATTTTTGGAAATACTCTTGCTTATCTTCCACTATCTCAACCTCTTTACTCAAAGTAGATGTCCCATCTGCTCTTTTTTTGTCTTGAGATAATTCTCATTATATGGGTTTGAATCAATAATAAGTGGAACACGCTCAACAATCTCAATATTACGTAAAGACTCAATCTTATGCGGATTATTCGTAAGTAAACGCATCTGTCTAATACTAAAATGCTCTAAAATAGTCTCTACAATATCATAGGTTCTCTCATCAGCTTTAAATCCAAGTTGATGATTTGCTTCAACTGTATCAAGTCCTTTATCTTGTAGAGCATAGGCATTTACCTTATTTAAAAGTCCAATATTACGCCCCTCTTGCCTGTGATAAATAAGCATTCCTCCCTCTTTAGAAATCCTTTCAAGAGAGGCTTGAAGTTGCTCACCGCAATCACACTTAACAGAACCTAAAGCATCTCCAGTAAGACACTCAGAGTGTACACGAACCAAAGGAACTGGAGGGATTGGCTCAGTAAACATCGCTAGATGCTCCTTTTCATCTTCCTTAAATGCTTGGATTTTAAAGGTGCCATATCGTGTTGGTAATGTAGCTATTTTGGAAATTTTTATCTTTTTCATAGATGGTATTATACCCCAGCAAGGCTACCGAGAGATAAAAACGAGTAAAATTATTAAAATTCTACAAAAGGGAACTAAAATGTTTACTAGATTTAGAAGAAAAAGGCTATCTCCTGTACTAAGAGACCTACTCCAAGAGACACATATAACTACTAATGATTTTATATATCCTCTATTTATTCGTAGTGGAGAGGGTATTAGAAATGAAGTAAATTCTATGCCAGGAGTATTTCAATTAAGTATTGATGAAGCTATCAAGGAGTGTTATGAGTTAAAGGAGTTGGGCTTAAACTCTATAATCTTATTTGGTATTCCAGATACTAAAGATAGTGTGGGTTCTGATGCTCTTTGTGAACATGGAATTATTGCATCAGCTATTAGAGAAATAAAAAAGGCTCACCCTGATATATTTATTGTTACTGACCTCTGTTTTTGTGAATATACAGACCACGGTCATTGTGGAATTTTAGACCCTATACTTGAGACAGTAGATAATGACTCTACACTTATTAATCTTGGCAAACAAGCTATTATTCACGCTAAAGCAGGAGCTGATATGATAGCTCCAAGTGGAATGATGGACGGAATGATTACATCAATTAGAGATTCCCTTGATAAGGCTAATTTTGAACATATACCAATTATGAGCTACTCTACCAAATTCTCCAGTTCGTGGTATGGACCCTTTAGAGATGTAGCAGAGAGTAGTCCTAGTTTTGGGGATAGAAGAAGCTATCAGATGAATCCTGCTAATAGGCGTGAAGCAATTATGGAGAGTTTAGCAGATGAAGCAGAGGGTGCTGATATTCTAATGGTTAAACCAGCCCTTGCATACTTAGATATTATTAGGGATATTAGAGAATCTACTCAACTACCATTAGCAGTTTATAATGTCAGTGGAGAGTACTCTATGCTAAAGATGGCTCAAAAGGCTGGAGTGATTGATTATGAAAAGGTTATGATGGAGACTATGTTAGCCTTTAAACGTGCTGGTGCTGATATTATTATTAGTTATCACGCTAAAGAGGTAGCAAAACTCTTAAAGAGATAGAGTTATACAATAAAATATATATCTAAAATTTAAGCTTTTAAAGGGATTAAAGATATGGACGTTAAATCCTATACTGAAAATGTTTTAAAATTTATAAAAGAGTGTTCACCAGGACAAGATGAGTTCTATCAAGCCTCTACTGAAGTATTTGAAAGCCTTATACCAATACTACAAGAGGATAAGAGGTATCAAGATAACTCTATTTTAGAGAGAATAATTATGCCAGAGCGTACCATTATATTTAGAGTTACTTGGATTAATGATAGTGGTAAAATTCAGACTAATTTAGGCTACAGAGTACAATTTAACTCTGCTTTAGGCCCATACAAAGGTGGTTTAAGATTTCACCCATCTGTTAATTTAGGAATTATTAAATTTCTAGGATTTGAGCAGATTTTCAAAAATGCCCTTACTGGTTTAGGAATAGGTGGAGGTAAAGGGGGAAGTAATTTTAACCCTAAAGGTAAAAGTGATGCAGAGATTAACCGCTTTTGTCAAGCCTTTATGAGTGAGCTATATCGTCATATTGGAACAACAAGAGATATTCCAGCTGGAGATATTGGTGTAGGAGCAAGAGAGATTGGATACCTCTTTGGACAATATAAACTTCTTACTGCAAATTTCGAGGGTGTAATGACAGGAAAAGGTGTTGGCTGGGGAGGCTCTTTTGGACGGAAAGAGGCTACTGGATATGGTTCTGTATATTTTGCTGAACATATTTTAAATAGACACGATAATCAACTAAAGGGAAAAATTTGCTGTGTATCAGGAGCAGGAAATGTAGCGACTTATACCATCGAAAAGCTAAAGAGTATGGGGGCTATTCCTGTAACTTGTTCAGATAGTAGAGGTACTATATATCACCCCAAAGGTATTGACATTAAGACCCTCAAGGCAATAAAAGAGGTAGGTCGAGAGTCATTAGAGAAATATGCCGAGCTTCACCCAGACTCTACATATATACCAGTACATAAATATCCAGAAGGTGGACACGCAGTTTGGTCAATTCCTTGTGATATTGCCTTTCCAAGTGCTACACAAAATGAACTAACTCTAATTGATGCTAAAAATTTAGTAAAAAATGGCTGTATCTTGGTAAATGAGGGAGCGAATATGCCAACAACACCTCAAGCACTTAGCTACCTTAAAGAGAATAAAATACTATTTGCTCCTGCTAAAGCTGCAAATGCAGGAGGTGTTGCGGTTAGCCAACTTGAGATGGCTCAAAATGCAAGTATGCAACACTGGAGCTTTGCAGAGGTAGATACAAAACTATTTGCAATTATGAAGAGTATCTTTGAAACTGCCGATGAGACAGCAAAAGAGTTTGGACAAGAGGGGAATCTCTTAATGGGAGCAAACATTGCAGGATTTAGGAGAGTTGCCGATGCTATGATTGATGAGGGTGCTGTATAAAAAATTGGTAATGTTGAGCTAATAGGGATTTATGAGTTTCTAACAATCCCTATATAGTAAAAATTATAATTTTTTTAATTCTACTAATATCTCTGTAAAGACCTCATAACGACCACTAGTTGGAGCAATCATCTTCATTATAATATTGTTTAAATCATCACCTATATTTTTATTTAATCTCTTGATAGGAGTAGCTGGAGTCTTTTGGATTGGATTATAATTATAAGTTCCTTGATAAGCATTTTCACCTGAGAGTTTTTTATAAATTTCAAGACCTAATATAAATATCTCATTTATCTCTTGAGTTTGAGTCCAACTCCTATTAAAGGTAACTCCTTCTACTCCTAAACTCTTAGCAACCTCAACATTCCAACGTAAAATAAATTCAATTGCCCCCCTTGAGTAGCGTCTCAAGACTACACTTTCAAAATCTTCAAAGCTCTCTCTATCTTCTCTTAAATCTCTATATCCTTTAACAAGCTCTAATATATAAAAACGAGCTTTAGTTAAAGGTACTGTTCTTAAAATATCATACGCCTCTTCTTGTGTACGTGTAGATTTTCCACCAAGTTGAATATGTACTCCAAAGACTGTCTTACCATCTTCTTTTGCCTTACAGCCAATAAAGCCAATATCACCCAATTCGTGAACTCCACACCCCTTTACACACGCCGACCAGTGCATTCTAATAGAAGCATCAGATGGGAGTGGACACTCTTTCCCAAGAAATTCAGCCATCTCAATAGCATCAGCCTTATTTGGAATAACACCAAAGGGGCATAAATCAACTCCAGCACAAGCTACTAATTGGTTAAAGTATGGAGTTGAAGAGTTTGCATAACGATTATATGGCTTTTTCTCAAGTACACTTGGTATCTTCTCTTTTTTAATACCAATAATATATATATTTTGTGTAGTTGATATATTTAGAAGTCCACTCCCCTCATCTTTTGCAAGTTCACTAGCCTCTATCATAGCTGTACCACTAAATATTCCTGAAGGAACTACCATATTAAGAGCATAAGAGCCATCTTTTAGAGCGATTCTTCCATCTCTCTCCTCTGTTCTAGGAGTTTTAACAAGAGTCTCACCAGCTCTAGTAAAGTTTCGCTCTGCCATCTCTTCAATAGCCTCTATAACTATTTTCATTCCAGCCTCTTTTATAAGATAGTGCAGACGATTTTTATTACGACTATCTCTAAAACCATATTTTTTATAGGTCTTAATGAGTGCCTCATAGAAAGGGATAACTTCATCTTCACTCAAAAATATATCTGCACTATTAGCAATAGCTCCAACCTTTCCACCTAGATATACATTAAATCCATACTCACCATCTTTAATAGCAAGAGCAAAACAGCAATCGTGAGCAAATAGATTACAACGGTTAGTAGTAGAGCCACTAATAGATGTATTAAATTTTCTAGGAATTGTGGCTATCCACTCCTCATTTTTAAGCCAAAGATTTTGCATCTGTTCAATTAGAGGCATAACATCAATAATATTATCATAGGCTAATCCATTTAAGGGGTCAGCTACAATATTTCTAAAATTATCTACTCCTGTTTGCCAACTAGTAATACCAACACTCTCTAAGCCCTCTATTACTCTAGGAATATCTTCAATCTTTAAGTGTCTAAACTGAACTTGGGCTCTAGTTGTCAAATCCATATAATCCTCTCCATAACTCTTGGAGAGTTCTCCTAAAACTTTTGCCTGTTCACTATTTAAACGTCCTGCTGGAATACGAATACGCATCATAAAACGCTCTGGAGTTGCTGGACGGTCAAAAACTCCAAAGCATTTAAGAAAATAATCCTTATCCTCTTTAGAGATTGAACTATATCCCTCTTTGGCGTAAGTTTGCAATGCTTCCCACGCCTCTTTATAGCTACGTGTCTCTTTTAATTTTTCTATTTTATTTATCTTTGTATGTCTAGCAGTGATAGTCTCTAACTTCATTATATATACCTCTGATTTTATATCTTTTATTCTTAGAAGTATATTTAAAAATTGATTGATTGATTGATTAAAAAATAGACATATAAACTATCATTTTATATACTACAATTCTAGCACTTATAATTTGAGGAGTGATAGTTATGAAGTTTGGTGAACTAAAAGAGGCTGGACATTTTCCAACACTCTTAGCAGCTTTTTTATATTTTGATTTTAGTTTTATGGTCTGGACAATGTTAGGACCATTAGCTACAGAGATTAGTCAATCTATGGCTCTACACGGTTTTACTATAGATTCTAATCAAAAGGCAACTCTACTAGCTATTCCTATTTTATCTGGTGCAATTTTGAGAATTATTCTTGGATTTGGAGTAGATAAGATTGGAGCTAAAAAGACAGCTTTAATATCTCAAGCCATTGTAATTGCTTCGCTCTTTTATGCATATTTTCGTGGTGAGAGTATTACATATAATGAACTATTAGCTGTAGCTTTTGGTCTTGGTTTTGCAGGAGCATCATTTGCAGTAGCCCTACCTCAAGCTGGGCAATGGTACCCACCTAGACTACAAGGCTTAGTTCTTGGATTAGCTGGAGCTGGAAATATTGGTGTAGTTCTTGACTTTATATTTGCTCCAAAGATTGCTCAACTTTGGGGTTGGCAAATGGTCTTTTTAGTAGGTGCAGTACTCTCTACATTTATATTTATAATGTATGCAATTATGGCAAAAGATGCTCCTGCTAACATATATAAACCAAATCCTAAAAAATTGAGAGATTATGCTAAGCTTCTTGGAGATAAAGATACTTGGTGGTTTAGCCTCTTTTATGCTGTTAGTTTTGGTGGTTTTGTTGGATTTGCTAACTATATGAAAGTATATTTAATGAATACATACCAAGTAGATATGAACCATTTTGGTCTTGAATACCTTAATGAGCCTAACGTTAAAGTAGTTGCTGGATATTTTGGAGCTATATGTATCTTTGCTGGTGCTGTTTTACGTCCCGTAGGTGGAAATGTGGCTGATAAAATGGGTGGAGTAAAAAGTCTATATATCTTCTTTGGTCTAGTGGCAATCTTAGCAGTTATTAATGCTACACTTGTTCATAACTTCTATCTTGCTATATTTGTACTTTTCCTTATTATGGCAAATCTTGGAATGGCAAATGGTGCAGTATTTCAACTAGTACCTCAACGCTTTGGTAAAGATATGGGTATTATGACTGGTATTGTCGGTTGTGCAGGAGGACTAGGAGGAACTGCTCTTATTAAGACTCTAGGTTGGTCAAAGGGTGCTTTTGATGGGTATGGTGCAGGATTTTTTATCTTTGCTGGAGTTGTAGCTATTGCTATACTTGGTATTAGCCTTGTTAAGACTCGTTGGAGAACAACTTGGGGTGTTAGTGCTGGAGGGCGTATCTAAAATATATAACTTTTAAAAGGAATCTTATGTCCTCTCTTTTTAAAACTTCTAGTTTCGGTCTAGCAAAAGGCAAGGAGGTAATCAGTGATGATTTTGCCTCTGTACGTATATTTGATGAGCTATGTATCGCTGTACTTTGTGATGGTGTTGGTAGTGCTATGGCTGGAGCTAAGGCATCTCGTAGAGCTGTAAATTACCTAATAAATAACTTTAAAGTTCGCCCTAAGAGTTGGAGTATAGAGAAATCTCTACGCCATTTTATTAAAAATATTAACTCTATTTTATACCAAGAGGGTATTGAAGAGTATGAGCGTCCTGAGTATGTTACAACTTTGAGTGTTGTTGTGATTGAGGGAAATCGTCTATATGGAGCGAATGTAGGGGACTCTCCTATATTCCTACTTAGAGATGATAATCTTATACGTCTTAGTGTTCCTCACGTAAGTGATGAGAAGGGAATGGAACACGTCTTAACCCAAGCAATTGGACTTGATGAGAGCGTAGATATATTCTTTTTTGAAAATAATCTCCATACAAAAGATAGGCTACTTATTACTAGTGATGGACTTGAAGCTGTTTTTGATGAAAATGAGATAAAAAATAGGATTCCAAATGGTGCAATATCTTTAATAAAAGATGCTAGTAAAGAGCTAAAAGATGATTTACCAGATGATACAACAGCCATTATAATTGAGATTCAAGGGGAGTCTCGTCGTCAGCATCTAAAAAAGATAGATTTACCTATTCCAAAGAGTCTAAAAAAGGGTGAAGTGGTTGATGGATACTCTCTAATTCGCCCTCTTATTCAAAATGAGAGAACTTGGCTTTGTGAAAAGAAGGGTGTTAGATATGTATTAAAATTTCCTCCTATTGAGGCTATAGATGATGAGGTTTATCTTGACCTATTTGTAAAGGAGGCGTGGAATGCTTCACGTCTTAAAGCTGGTTTTTTTCCAAAGGCTGTTATTCCTGTTAAACGTAGCCTAAGATACTATGTAATGGAGTATATTGATGCTCCAACACTAAAAGATGAAATATCCAAAAAACCTCTGCCTATTGAAGATAGTGTAAGTTTAGGGAAATTTCTTCTTCACGCCTCTAGTTTTCTACTAAAGTATGACCTAGTACACGGCGATATTAAACCTGAGAATATTCTAGTACTACGTCGCCACGGAAAGAGAGTATATAAGCTTATAGATTTTGGCTCTATTGTTGAGATATTCTCTCTAGCCACACGTGCTGGGACTCCAAGTTACTTAGCTCCAGAGCGTTTCATAGGTGAAAGTATTAGTGAGCAGACAGAGCTTTTTGCTATTGGAGTAACACTCTATGAGGTTTTAAGCAAAAAGTTCCCTTATGGAGAGATTGAACCTTTTCAAAATCCAAACTTCAAAACACCTCGACCTCTTCGTACTCTAAATCCTCTTGTACCAAATTGGTTGGAATCGGTAGTAATGCGGGCAGTAGAAAAAGATAAAAATAGACGTTATGAACTCTATAGTGAGATGGAGTATGAATTGACACACCCACAAAGGGTACGACCATACTATCCAAAAAATACAACTCTACTACAAAGAGAACCTATTAAAGTATATCGATGGGCTTTTACTATATCTATGCTTATAAATATAATTTTAATTTTTATACTAATTCATTAAAGGTTTAATCTATTTAGATTTGAAAGCAAATAGTATATAAATTTGCTTCTAGCTATAATAGCATCAAACTTTTTTGATAAAAGGATATTAAATCGTATCAAGTTCTCTTCCCCTAATTAGTGATTTCAAGTCTATAGTTACTCAAAATCGTCCACTTATTGACCTAAGAGCTCCTGTGGAGTTTGCTAAAGGCTCTTTTCAAAATAGTATAAATCTTCCTCTATTAACTGACAAAGAGCGTGAGATAATAGGGACAACCTATAAACAAAAGGGGAATAAAGAGGCGGTAGCCCTTGGACACAAGATAGTTAGTGGAGATATAAAAGAGAAAAGAATTAACTTATGGATAGATTTTATAAAAGCCAATCCTAACGCTTATCTATTTTGTTGGAGAGGTGGTCAGCGTTCAGCAATTGTTCAAGAGTGGTTGGCTGATAGGGGAGTTATTATTCCTCGTTTAAAAGGTGGATATAAAGCCTTTAGAAACTATCTAATTAAAGAGAGTATATCTATTAGCTCATCTAGTAAAATCTATAATATTGCAGGTCGTACAGGAAGTGGAAAGACTCTACTTTTAAAAGAGTTTCCTCAAGCAATAGACCTTGAAGGAATAGCTCACCATAGGGGTTCAGCTTTTGGACGATATGCTCTAGCTCAACCGAGCCAAATAAGTTTTGAAAATAATCTTGCTTATGAGTTAATTTTACATAATGAACATAAATATCCTTGGCTCATTATTGAAGATGAGAGTAGAAATGTTGGTCAAAGATATATCCCACCTGAAGTATTTAATTCATTCAAAAATGCCAAATTAGTACTTCTTGAACGTCCACTTCAAGAGAGAATAGATATTATATATGATGATTATATTATCTACTCTCAACAAGAGTATGAAGAGGCATATAACAAAGGTCAAACACCATATACTTGGTATGAGGTAATGCAGTATAACTTTCAAAGAATACGCAAACGCCTTGGAGAAGAGCGTTATAAACGACTTATTAAACTTCTTGAAATAGCTTGGAATGAACAAATTTGTAGAGGCAATAGAGAACTCCACAAAGATTGGATAGAGACCCTACTTGTAGAGTACTATGACCCTATGTATGATTATCAAATTAAAAAGAAGATCGAGCAAATTATCTTTAAGGGGAATCAAGAGGAGATTTTAGAGTTTTTCTCCTCTCTTGAGACTAAGAGATAATTAATGCCTTCTCTTGTGGTGCTATAACCTCTGCTATAACAGTTGTCTCTTCATACCCCTCATCTATTAAAGAAGATACTAAAGCATCTGCTTGATTTGGATTTATAGCAATTAGTAATCCTCCACTTGTTTGAGCATCATAAAATATAATATCATCGTCTGTATCTATATCCCATCTACTCTTAGGTGATATATAACTCCTATTATTATAAGTTCCTGCTGGAATTATTCCCATATTAGCCATCTCTAGTGCTTCTGGTATGATAGGAAGCTTATCAAACTCAAAATGGATACTAACCCTACCCTCTCCACTCATCTCATAAGCGTGTCCTGCTAAACCAAAGCCTGTAACATCAGTACAAGCACTCACATCAAAATCTCTCATCAATAATGACGCTTTATAGTTCAACTTAGCTAAAGTATTGGCAATATATCTTATACGACTCTTAGATAAGAGGTCAGCTTTTATAGCTGTTGTTAATATCCCCATACCAAGAGGCTTAGTAATAATTAGAACATCTCCAACTCTTGGAGTATCGTTTCTATATATCTGCTTAGGGTTAGCTAAACCTGTTACACTCAGACCATAAGTCATCTCTGGTGCTTCAATAGTATGCCCACCTACAACAACACCCCCACACTCTTTTACTTTACTAGCACCTCCAGCAAGAATTTCAGCAAGTACCTCTTGAGGGTGGTTACAGCCATCAAATCCAACAATATTCATAGCCGTAAGTACATCAGCACCCATAGCAAAAATATCACTAAGACTATTAGCTGCCGCAATTTGACCATAAAAGTATGGGTCATCAACAACAGGTGTAATAACATCAAGAGTTTGAACTAAAGCTCTATTCTCATCTAGCCTAAAGACTCCTGCATCTTCGCTACTTCCAATACCAACAATTAAACGCTCATCATCGCTCTTTATCTCTGCTAATATATGTGAGAGATCCGCCGGACCCAATTTAGCAGCTCAACCAGCAGCTTTGACGAACTTTGTTAGTCTATGAGTATTATCTAACTCTCTCATACAATACCTCTATTTAAAGTTAAGAATCATATAACTATTTAAAATTGGAGTATATTTAACTTAAGCTTATTTAAAAGAGTAATAAGCAAAATAAGTATGATAAAATTTCACCCGATGCATTTGCTCAAGGTTTGAGCTAACATAGTATGCCAATATTTGACAACTATTCCTATATTTGCACCAATTATATATTATAGAAGGAATAAATATGCAAAGACGTGATTTTTTTAAAACTATCTCTATTGCTACTATTGCAGGACTTACTACTACACAAATACCATTATTAGCTAAAGAGATTAGTCCCAAAACACAAGAGAAAATATCAGATGAAAAACGACGCTTTCACGTTGTATATGATTTTGATATAAAAAATCCAAATGGTAAAGGGGCTTATCCTGCCCAGCTTTGGAATCCTATGCCATATAAAGCTCCTTGGCAAAATGTAAGAGTCTTAAACTTTAATGGAGACTATGATAGCTTTAATATAAATGATGATAATAGTTATGATGCTAATATCTTCTATGCAAAATGGGATAAATCCAATAAGAGTAAAAGAGTTCATATAGAGATGGAGATTGAGACTAGTTATCGTCAAGTTCCAATTAAAGATATAGAGATAGCTAGTAAAAAGAATCTTCCTATTCCATCTGAGGTTAAACGCTTTTTAAAGCCAACTACTCACATTCCAACTAATGGTAAGCTAAAAGCTAAAGCCAATGAGCTTACAAAGGGAGTTAGTGATAGGTTTGAGAAGGTAAAAAGAGTCTATGATTGGGTAACAAAGACTACATTTAGAGACCCAAAGGTTGTTGGTTGTGGAAGTGGTGATGCTGGTAAAATGATGAATAGTGGATATTTTGGTGGTAAATGTACCGATATTAGCTCTTTATTTGTAGCTCTTCTTCGCTCTTGTGGTATTCCTGCTAGAGAG
>WGFZ01000091.1 GCA_015491955.1 Nitratifractor sp.
CAGCTACTAAGCTGGTGTCGTGGGGTTCTTGCATTTGATAGAGTTGGTGTAGCTGCCATTACTTCAAATTTACTCAAAATATCATAAAACTTTTTTGCCCAAGTTTGAGAATCAAACTCATTTTGAGCTAAAAACATAGCTACTGCCATAAATAGATGTTGAGGTAATTCTATTGGTTTACCCTGACTATCTTTAAGAAGATAACGGTCATATAGGGTACGAATCCCAAGATATGTAAATTGTAAATCCCTCTCTGGTTTAATATAATCATTAAGGTCATCTAAATCATACTTCTCTTTAAGACCTAAGAGGATTCTTCCTTCTTTCTCGCCCCTCTCAAAATAGTCTCTAAGGTGTATATATCCACTAAAACCAGATACTTTATGATAGAGATCATATAGGAATAGACGAGCAGCAACAAAAGTCCAATTAGGTTGGTCAATATCAATCTTATCTACAGCTGTTTTTATAAGTGTTAGTTGAATATCTTCTGTCTTCATCATATCTTGAAATTGAAGTTTAGCATCGACTTCAAGTTCACTTTGACTAACACCATCTAGCCCTTCGACAGCACCAGAGGTATATTTTTGAATCTTAGAGACATCTAAAGATTCAACTCTCCCATTACGCTTAACAACTCTAATCATTTTTTCTCCTAGGGGAAATCTCTTTTAAATTATTTTGTAAGGAATAGCGAAAAAAGGTTTAAATATCTTTCGACTAATTCTATAAAGTTCTTCTTTTAAAAAGTATTGAGGATTTTACTAAAAATGAACTGATGTAGGTGTTAAAAAAATGATTAATTGAGGATAAACATCCTCAAATAAGTTTACTCTTTACTACTTCCAAAAACACGTTCAAAAATCTTATCAACATTTTTTGTATAGTAGCTATACTCAAAGGCTTTACGAATTTGTTCTTCACTAAGTTTAGTTCTTAACTCATCATCAGCTAATAGATATTGTAAAAATAGACTCTCACCCTTCTCATTCATAGGAGAGTTACCTTGTTGGAGAGCTTCCCACACCTTCATAGCATTACGTTGAACTATTTTATAGGCATTTTCACGGCTAACACCTGCTTTGGGTAGTTCAAGTAAGATTCTTTGACTAAAGACCAATCCACCTGTAAGGTTTAGATTTTTTAACATATTCTCAGGCATTACAGTCAAATTGGCAATTACATTATTAAAACGGTGAAGCATAAAATCACTTGTTATAAAACTATCAGGAAGCCAAAAACGCTCAGTAGAGCTATGAGATATATCTCTCTCGTGCCAAAGAGCTACATTCTCCATAGCTGGAACAACATAAGCACGAATCATTCTAGCTAAACCAGTGATGTTTTCAGTCAAGATAGGGTTACGTTTGTGTGGCATTGCTGAAGAGCCTTTTTGTCCTTTTGCGAAGTACTCCTCTGCTTCATAGACTTCAGTTCTTTGCCAATGGCGAACTTGTACTGCAAACTTCTCAATAGAACTAGCTAGTAGTGCTAAAGCAGAAGCTAGACGTGCATATCTATCTCTTTGAATAACTTGGTTACTTGCTAGTGCTGGTTTTAATCCTAACTCTTCACAAGCAAACTCTTCAAGTTCAAGTGGTGCGTGTGCAAAGTTTCCCATAGCTCCACTAATTTGCCCTACACTAATTACTTCCATAGTCTGCTCAAGATTCTCAAGATGACGGCGTAGTTCATCATACCATACAGATAGAACAAGTCCAAAAGTTATTGGCTCTCCGTGAATACCGTGGCTTCGTCCTACCATTAGAGTATATTTATGCTCTATGGCTCGTCTCTTAACAGACTCCAACACCATCTTTACATCATCTATTATAAGCTCTAGTGAATCTCTCATTTGAAGAGCTACTGCAGTATCAACAGTATCAGAGCTAGTCATTCCATAGTGAAACCATCTACTCTCTTCTCCTAAACTCTCAGCAACACTTGTGGTAAAAGCAATTAAGTCGTGGCGAGTCTCTGCTTCAATCTCATCAATCCTCTCTACTGAAAAAGTAGCATTTTCTACAATCTTTTTAGCATCATCATCTGGAATTAAACCTAAACGGTTCCAAGCTTTTACTACAGCTTTTTCTACATCTAACCACGCTTTATAACGTGCATATTGTGTCCACTTATCTTTCATCTCTTTACGTGCATATCGTTCAACCATTAATAAACCCTTTATTAGAGACAATAACTGCTCTGTTTTTAGCTACTATTTTACTAAAATCCCTGTGAAGGAGTCCTGATTGCCATTTATTAAACGTAAGTTCTATCTTGAAGATGAGTATCTTGCCTTTGTTTGGTTGATGCGTAAGTTTAAGATTAGACAGAGCGAGGCTCAAAGAATTATTGATAGAGGAAGGCTTCTATACAAAGGTGAAAAACTTCCAGATAAATCTGCCAAGATTAGTGGAGAGGTTGAAGTGATATATTTTGAGCCTCAAAGTAAAAACAATCTTCCTATTTTAACAACAGTAGATTTTTTCCTTTTTGATAAACCAAGTGGGGTATTGGTTCACCCAAAAAAGATGACAACACCCTACTCTATGCTTGATGAGGTTCGTTATGCTGGTGGAAAAGATGCAAATGCTGTACATAGGATAGATAAAGAGACCTCTGGACTACTTCTTGCTAGTCGCCACAAAGATTCAGAGCGTTATTTAAAAGGCTCTTTTGAGCGAAAGAGTATTCAAAAGAGTTATCGGGCGTGGGTTGTGGGGGAGGTCAAACTCCCTTTTAGTGTAGATGCTCCAATTTTAGTAAATAGTGATTACACTACTACTAAGCATAAAGTATTTATTCACAAAGATGGTAAACGTGCATATACCTCTTTTATACCTATCTATTATGATAGAGAACTTGATGCTACTTTGCTTGAGTGTATTCCACATACTGGTCGTACTCATCAAATTCGTATTCATCTGTTTCACGTGAAACACCCAATTCTTGGAGACCCTTTCTATGGTACAACTTATGAGGTTGCTGAAGCCTATTTAGAGGAGCGTCTTACAGATGAAGAGCGTTTATATTATACTGGGGCATCTCGTCTAATGCTTCACGCCTACTCCATAGAGTTTGACTATAAACAACACTATAAACTATATAGCTATAATGATTTTAGCCAAGTAAAAAGCAGTATCGCCCATGTAAAAAAGAGGGAATTTAATCTATCAGACGGATACAAATAAAAATTAAAGTTGGAGTATGAGATACTAATCATCACTCCTAAGTACAACTATTATACCAACAATACCTACAACTACAACAGTAGCAATAATAGTGTAAAGTACTACATCTACTATACTCATTTTCCAACACCTTCACTAAGTTTTTGCTCTCTAAGCTGTCCACACGCAGCTGAAATATCCAAGCCTTTTGATTCTCGTATAGTACACAGTACTCCCTTTGCAAGTAGATACTCTTGAAATTTACGCATATCTTCTGCTTCAGGACGCTTAAAATTAGTACCTAAATATGGATTGAAATAGATTAGATTTACCTTTGCTTTTATACCATTTAAAAGCTTCACTAGTTTTTTTGCTGATTTAATATCATCATTTACATCTTTAATAACAAGATACTCAAATAGTACTTTTTTTCGTTGATTTATAGGAAAGTTACGAACAGCTTCCATAATAGAAGCGATATTATAGGCTTTATTAATTGGCATTAGTCTTTCTCTTAGCTCATCATCAACAGCGTGAAGGCTAATAGCTAAGTTAATACCTAAGTCCATCTTTCCAAGTTTTTCAATTTTGCTACTTAAACCTGAAGTTGATATCGTTTGTCGATTAGGAGAGATACTCATTCCATCTTCATCTGAGAATATTTTGACCGCTTTGGCAACATTTTCTAAGTTATCTAGTGGCTCTCCCATTCCCATATATACAAGATTAACTCTATGATTTGATGGGATATTTTGGTCTTTGTAAATTTCTAATACTTGTGCAACAATCTCTCCTGAACTTAGATTTCTAATAAATCCCCCTTTTGCAGTTAGACAAAAGGCACACCCTACTTTACAACCAACTTGTGAAGAGATACAAACGGTATAACGACGATGATGTTTTAATGTACCATCTTCGTGATACTGAGCCTCTCTCATAAGTAGTAAAACAGCTTCAACAGTATGTCCATCATATAGGCGAAATAGATATTTAATACTTCCATCTTGACTCTCTTGTTTAGATACACACTCAAGAGGATTTAGCTCAAAGTTATTCTCTAGTTCACTACGCATTAATTTTGGAAGATTAGCCATCTCTTCAAAACTATTGCTATGTTTATGATAAATCCAGCTATAGATCTGCTTTGCTCTAAATGCTGGTTTAATCTCTTTGCTGAGTTCTTCTCTTGTATAGTCGTGTATTATCTTTTTCACTATAAAAGTCCCCTATTCTTTAGATAATTCTCAAGCAATATCATAGCTTGGGATTGATTTTTTAAAAATGTGCTATGAGCATTCTCATCACAATAGTTTGTAACGCAAAAGAGTCCTCCAGCTGGTATTCCAAAACTTTTAGCAACAGCCAATACTGAGAAAAATTCCATATTTTCCAACTCTAAACGACGTTCTAAATATTTTTGAGATATTATCTTGTTGGTAGTAATATAGTTTGAACTATTTATAATCGTTTCACCTAGAATATCATCAGATGCTGATATGATATTATTTATGGGTGTATAAGCTCTTCCTTCTAAAAAACTTTGCTCCACATTAGAAGCTGTTTTTGACTCTACAATATCAAAAATTTTATGCTCTCCATAACTTCCAGCCGTTCCAATAAAAAGTAGAAACTCTGGAGGCTCCATAATTACTAAACGAGTTAGATTAATTGCCGATTCTACCAATCCTACACCAATGGGGGTAGCAAAATTAAACTCTTCACTATCTCCTGCACATATAAACACATCAAATCCTTACAGGAATATTTTGAGATTTTAGATAGTGTTTTAAATCCATAATATCAATCTCTTTGAAATGGAAAATAGAAGCAGCTAATGCGGCATCTGCTCTACCAATAGTAAAAGCATCTTTTATATGCTCCATTGTTCCTGCTCCACCACTTGCAATAATAGGAATAGGTGCTACTTCAGAAATTTTTCTATTTAACTCATTATCAAAACCAGCTTTAGTACCATCTGCGTCCATCGATGTAACAAGAAGCTCTCCTGCACCTCTGTTATAAGCCTCTTTAGCCCACTCTATAGCATCAATTCCTGTATCATTTCTACCACCGTGAGTAAAGATATTCCATTTATGATCATCAACTCTCTTAGCATCAATTGCTACTACAATACATTGAGAGCCAAAACGTTTAGCACCCTCTTCTATAAAAGCTGGTCTCTTTATTCCTGCTGAATTGATACTAACTTTATCGCACCCTACATCAAGTAGCTTATAAATATCATCTAACTCTCTAATTCCACCACCAACAGTTAGAGGTATAAAAACCTCTTTTGCAACTTGACGCACAACATCTACTATCGTTTCTCTAGCTTCGTGTGTAGCTGTAATATCTAAGAAAGTGATTTCATCTGCACCCTCTTCATTGTAACGACGTGCTACTTCAACAGGGTCTCCTGCATCTTTGAGATTAATAAAATTAACCCCCTTAACGACACGTCCTGCATTTACATCAAGACATGGTATAATTCGCTTAGCAAAAGTCTCCATCTCTTTAAATTCCTTTTAGAAGTTTACACGATTATATCTAAACTCAATATATAAGAGATAGGTTGCCATTTAAGTTGAAAAAGAGTAGAATGAATATAAATGAGATAGATAGAGGTAAGATTGCCAATAAGAAGTTTGGGCAAAATTTCCTAGAAGATGAGTCTGTTTTAGAACAAATTATCCAAGCGATGCCCGATGATAATCTTCCAGTGGTAGAAATCGGGCCTGGCTTAGGTGATTTAACCAAAAAGCTAGTTCAAGTTCGCCAAGTAGTGGCATTTGAGGTAGATGATAGATTGTGTCTCTATTTGAAAAAATTATTTTCTCAAGAGATAGCTGATGGAAAACTCCAACTAATATGTGGAGATGTGTTAGAGCAATGGACAAAAGGTAGTCTTTTGGAGTACTCCTACCATTTGGTAGCAAATCTCCCCTACTACATTGCAACAACAATTATTTTGAAAGCATTGAGAGATGAAAATTGTAAATCTACACTTACAATGGTACAAAAAGAGGTTGCTAATAAATTTTCTGCTTTAGTAGATGATAGAAATTTTTCAGCACTTTCAGTTTTAGCTCAAAGTGCTGGAGAGGCTCAAATATCTCTTTTAGTACCTCCTCAAGCTTTCAATCCAGCTCCAAAAGTTGATTCAGCTGTTTTGAAAATTCAAAAAACAGACACTCTAAAAGATAATAGATTTGAAGATTTTTTAAAAGTTGCTTTCAAGCAACCAAGAAAAACACTCATAAAAAATCTCTCATCTTTATATCCTAAATCTACTATTGAGACTCTTTTTCAAAGATTAGCTCTTGAGCGAACCATACGACCACATCAAGTCGAGACGATGCTTTATCATCAAATATATTATGAATTGACAAAGGAATATACGTATGGAAAAGAATCAAAAAACTTCTAATACAACACAAAATAGTAATAATAGACAAAATCGTCGCAATAATAACCCTTTCCGTAACAATAATAAAAAATCTGAAGATAAAGATAAAAATTTATCAAAAGAGAATCAAACTCAAGTAAAAAATCAAAATAGACCACGTACAGAGAATCGTCATAAGCAAAATAACTATAATAAAAATCAAAATAGACACTCTCAAAATCGTAATAGTAATCCACGTAGTCGTGGGGGACGTCGTCCAAAGATTGATACTACTATATCTCCTCAGATGAAAGAGGCTATTATTGAAAATGAGAGAGTACAGCAAGAGAGAATGAATCCTTGGAAACAGATTAATATGAGTGCCAAGGGAAAACTTAGATTTACTCCACTTGGTGGCTTGGGAGAGATTGGTGGAAATATCGCTGTATTAGAGACTGAAAAAGATGCCATTATTATAGATGTTGGAATGAGTTTTCCTGATGAGACTATGCACGGAGTAGATATTTTAGTACCAGATTTTACATATCTACACCTAATAAAAGATAAGATTAGAGCCATTGTAATTACACATGCTCACGAAGACCATATTGGAGCAGTTCCTTATCTATTTAAAGAGTTAAAATTTCCAATATATGGAACACCTCTTGCCCTTGCTATGATTGGAAATAAGTTTGATGAACACGGTCTTCAAGCTGATAAAAAGCTCTTTAACTATATTGTTAAGAGAAGAATATATGAGATTGGAGAGTTTAAGATAGAATTTATGCATATGACACACTCTATTATTGATGCTTGTTCGTTGGCAATTGAGACTCCAATTGGTACTATTATCCACACAGCAGATTTCAAAATTGACCATACCCCAATTGATGGATATAC
>WGFZ01000092.1 GCA_015491955.1 Nitratifractor sp.
AACATCTCAATATCTCCAATAGCCATAGTTTGTAAAAAACTGATAGCTAGAATTGGTAGAGCTACTAAAATAGATTTAATTATAAAGTTACGACGAGCTTTAGATGGGTCTTTTTTGAAATATCCATCATTTACAGACCAATCATAAAGAATACTATCCAACTTATCAAGTTTAGATACAACTCTCTCTCGGTTGCTAGGTATTTGGGTACTAAATGAGAAGGTATTGCTTAAAGAGAATAGAATATCATTAAGAAGATAACGTTGGTCTATTGTTAGTTCATCTCCTATTTTTTTATCTGTGCGTTTAACAAAAGGTTCTAATCTATCTTCTTTGTGTAGGGTTAGATATCCCTTTTGAGCTAGTTCAACTACTCCAGCTGGAAAATCTTTATGTCTGCTAAATTTATCATAAATAAGAGCAGATTGAAGTAGGCTTAATCCTTTTGGTGGATAGTATTGAGGTGAAATAGCACCTTTGGAGGTTTTTTTACTACTTTGTTTTGCAAATAGCCTTATAATGAAAAGGTATATTAGCAATAAAATAGATGATATGCTTATATCAAATGAATCAAAAGAGCCTGTCTTAATATTATCTACTCCTCTTTGTTGAAGGAGTCCAGATGGATACTCTATAAATATGCTTATTCCTTCGTGAGGAGCTATATTTTTAGCATTTAGGGTTAGATGGTGAGGGTCAAGCCACTTAATATCTCCTATTTGTTTAGTCTCTTTGTAACGACCATCTCTTGTGTGTACTTTTACATTTTGAGAACTCAAAGCAGGAGGTAAAAGAATATCTGCTTTAAACTTTAATACAGGAACTCTCCACCCCGTACCTAATATATTCCATCTAACGGCATCACTCTTTCCATCTGTAGCTAGAGTTACGCCCTTATGAACTATATAACTAATCGTATAGTGGTGAAGTCCACTAATACGTCTATTTGGGTTTCCAATTTTAATACGTATATTGTCTCCAGAACTTGAAGAGTATATCGACTCTTTTTGCCAATTTACTCTATGACTATCCATTGAGACTTTAAAGCTATCTATATTTAGATTAATAGGGTGAGATACTCCTCTTGGCTTTATAGTTTTAGGAATATCTCTTAATATTCCGTGTTTTAGTCTATTTCCAAAATCGTAATCAATCTCCTCTTTAACCTTAAGCTCTCCGCTAGGAAGAACTTCTAAGTGTGTAATATAATCTCTAATAACTTGAGTATTTGTAGTAGTAAGAGCATCAATTCCGCCACTGATAGTATTTGAATTAGGATTATCAGCCTCTAAAAGGTAGCTACTAGAGACTACTAAGCTAAGTATTAAAAATAGAGCTTTTACATTAATTAAAATCGATTTTTGGCATTTTCTTAACATCTTCTCTCTCCGCTTCATCTAACTCAAAGAACTCTTTTGTAGTAAAATTAAATTTTTTAGCTATTAAGACATCTGGAAAAGACTCTATTGCTGTGTTGTAATCTCTAACAATTGCATTGTAGTAACGACGAGAATTTTGTATTGAATCTTCAATCTCTCCAAGTTGCTCTTGAAGATTTAAAAAATTGCTATTAGCTTTTAGATCTGGATATGCTTCACTTAGAGCAAATAGTTTACCCAAAGCTTGACTTAGTATATTGTCTGCTACTTCGTGTTCTTTTACACTATTAGCACTCATTCCCATTTGACGAGCTTTTACAACTTTTTCTAGGGTACTTGCTTCATACTCCTTATATCCTTTAACTGTATCAACTAATGCAGGAATGAGATTGTATCGTCTCTTTAACTGTACATCAATATCAGACCAAGCTGATTGAACTCCTTGACGTAGAGATACCAGATTATTGTAGATATATATAAAATAGCCAACTATTCCAATAATCAAAATTAGCAATAAAGTACCAAAACTCATCTTTTACTCCTTTTTACTCTCTTTATCTATTCTAGCATATATTTTAAGCTTTTTTAATACTTTGTTTTTTCATAAGATATAATTATTTTAAACTTTATCAAGGAGACTTAATGCACTTAAAATCGATTAAAGCTATATATGTCTCTTCATACAAATCTGGTTCTGGAAGTATGATTATCTCATTGGGATTGATAGAGCTTCTTAAACGACACTATAGCCGTATAGCTCTATTTCGTCCTTTTGTATTTGATAGAGATGATAAAGATATGCAGACACTTTTAAAATATTTTAAAGTAGAACAATCTCTAAAATCGACACAAGGACTTACTCTAAAGAAAGTAGAGAAGATTTTAGCCAATGATGGGTTAGAGAGTTTGATAGAGCAGATTTTAGAGCGTTATGAAAAGCTTAGTAAAGATGCTGATTTTGTACTCTGTCTTGGAAGTCGTCTTGATGAACTTAACCAATCTTTTGGAGAAGACCTTAATATCGAGTTAGCTAAAAACTTATCAGCTCCCATAGCTGGAGTTATATCTACAAATAAAAAAGATATAGAGTATGTCAAAGAGAGTATTACACTTTGGAGCAAAAAGATATATAAAGCAGGGGCTGAAATTTTTACTATTGGACTTAACCATTGGCAATTAAATTCTAAAGTGTGCCAAAATCTATCTAAAGCTTATGATTTTCCAATATTTTGTATTCCAAGAGTTAAAGAGCTTGAACGTTTAACACTTCTTGATGCTTTAGAGCATTTAGATTTAGACTACTTAGCAGGAGATGAGAAACAGAAAGAGAATGAGTGGGAGAGTGTACGTTTTGCTAGTATGGGGGTAGAGCTTCTTCTTGAGAGTTTAGAGCCTTACGAACTTTTTATTAGTTCATCTAGTCGTATTGATATTGCTCTAGCTATGCTTATTTCAGCTCAAAGCCACCATACTCCTCCAAGTACAGCTCTTATTTTATGTGGGAGAGAGCCTAGTCAAACTTTTAATAAGCTTATAGAAAATCTAAAAGATATAGCTATACCCATACTCTACACTCCAGAGAGTGAGGAGAGTATATTTCTTAAACTTTTAGAGTTAAAGCCTAGTTTTAGGGTTGAAAATAGACGTAAAATAGATAGAGCCTTAGGAGTATTTTTTAACTCTATTAACTCTTTAAATCTACAAAAGCGTTTGAAGATGTCTCAAGATATATTGACTCCGTCGATGTTTCGTATTATGCTATTTGAGAGAGCTAAAAGAGATATAAAGAAGATACTACTACCAGAGATAGAAGATGACCGTATATTAATTGCTAGTGAGTATCTGCTAAAGCGTGAAATAGTTAAAATTGTTTTTGTTGGAAGTGCTAAAGAGTTGTATCTAAGGAGTAAAAAGCTTGGACTTGAACTTAGTCAAGCCCAAATCTTAGAGCCTAATGATGATGAGCTTAGTTTAAAACTTGCTAAACGTTACTATGAAATACGTAAAGATAAGGGCTTAAGTTTAGATGTAGCTTTAGATAGAGTTAATACAAATAAGACTCTATTTGCAACTTTAGCTTTAGAGGAGGGGATTGCTGATGGCTTAGTAAGTGGGGCTATTCACTCTACTCGTGATACAGTTTTACCTGCTCTTCAAATTATAAAGACAGCTAAAGATTATCCAATATCATCAAGTTGTTTTTTTATGTGTTTGCCAACAAAGGTTTTAATATATGCTGATTGTGCTATAAATCCAAAACCTACAGCCAATGAGTTGGCAACAATTGCTCTTGAGAGTGTTGAGAGTGCTTTGAAATTTGATATTCCTCCAAGAGTAGCAATGCTCTCATACTCTACTGGAGATTCTGGAAAGGGAGCTGATGTTGATAAAGTAAGAAGAGCTACTGAAATTATAAAAGAGAAATATCCAGATTTACCAATAGCAGGTCCTATCCAATATGATGCGGCTATCGATCCTGAAGTAGCTAAAATAAAGATGCCTAACAATCCAACAGCAGGTCATGCTACTATCTTTATATTTCCCGATCTTGAGACTGGAAATATCGCCTATAAAGCGGTACAACGCTCCTCTAAAGCTGTGGCAATTGGACCTATTATGCAAGGTTTGAAAAAGCCAGTTAATGATTTAAGTAGGGGGTGTAGTATAGATGATATTATCGATACAGTAGCACTTACAGCTATTCAAGCTCAGGAGCAAGAGTGATGAGAATTTTAGTTTTGAATGCTGGAAGCTCCTCTTTAAAATTTAAGCTATATAAGATGCCCCAAAAAGATATATTAGCTTATGGATTAATAGAGAAAATATCTGAAGAGTTAGCAGATATTCATCTATTTTTTGCTAAATCAAATTATAAAAAGCAAAAGTATATAAAAGACCATCAAAAGGCTTTGAAGATAGTTGAAGCTCTCTTTTTGGAATTTGGAATCTTAAAAAGCTTTGAAGAGCTTGATGGTGTAGGGCATAGGGTAGTTCACGGTGGTGAGGCTTTTAGTGAGCCTACTATTATAGATGATGAGGTTATTAAAGTTATACATCAGATGATAGCTCTAGCACCCCTTCACAACCCATCTAATCTTTTAGGAATTGAGGCAATGAGAGCTTTAAATCCAAAGACTCCACAAGTTGCTATATTTGATACTGCATTTCATCAAAGTATGCCAAAGAGTGCTTACCTTTATGCTCTACCCAAAGAGTGGTATGAGCGTTATGGTGTAAGGCGTTACGGTTTTCACGGTACTTCCCATTTTTTTGTATCTAGGCAGTTGGCAAAATTATCTAATAGAGATTTAAAAGATATAAATGCTATTAGTCTTCATCTTGGAAATGGGGCTAGTGCTTGTGCTATTGAGGGTGGGTGTAGTATAGATACCTCTATGGGATTTACACCATTAGAGGGTTTAGTAATGGGGAGTCGTAGTGGAGATATTGATTCTGAGCTTATCTTCTATTTGGAACGCTCTACAAAACTAACTTTTAAGCAGATAGAGTGGGACTTAAACCACGCAAGTGGATTAAAGGGGATATGTAGTGATAATGATATGAGAACTATTCAAGAGCGAATAAGTAGAGGTGATAAGGAGGCAAAATTGGCTTTTGATATATTTATTAGAAGAGTTGTTAAGTATATTGGAGGCTATGCTATGCTTTTTAAATCTCTTGATGCGATTATATTCACAGGTGGCATAGGAGAAAATAGTGCTTTAGTGCGTGAGCATATAACAAAACATTTAGGGCTTTTAGGTGTAGTTTTAGATAAAGAGTTAAATAAAATTTCAAGTTCTTTACCAAGAGTGATACACGCTTCAAATAGCTCTATAGAACTTTGGGTAATTCCAACAGATGAAGAGGATGTAATAGCCAAAGAGAGTTTTAGGCTTTTGAAAAATTTAGTAAAAGAGTAGTTATGGATATAGAAAAATTAAAGCAGAGATTAGATGAAGAGGTGGCAAGTAGAAATAGTAAAAGTGAGCTTTCTCTTGAGCGTCCAGATCCACTTTTAATAGCTTCAAGGTATAAAGATGAAAAGATTGCTCTCATTTGTGCCTTGTTTGCTTATGGAAATGCTAAACAGATTGTGAAGTTTTTAGATAGTTTAGAATTTTCACTACTAGAGGCTTCAGATGAGAAGATAAAGCAGAGCTTAAAAGGGTTTAAGTATCGTTTCCAAACAAGTGAAGATATTGTAGCTCTTTTTATTGCTTTAAAACGCTTAGATAGAAGTATAGAGGAGATTGTTAGGCAAGGTTATGAGGTCAATGGTGATATTAGAGATGGGCTTTGGGAGTTAATAGGGGCTTTAAGAGAGGCTTATGATTATGATAGTAGAGGATATAGCTTTTTAATTGGAAAGATTCCTAAAAATAAAAATTATGCTCCATTTAAACGTTATATGATGTATTTTCGTTGGATGGTACGCAAAGATTTTTTAGATTTAGGGCTTTGGAGTGGTATTGATAAATCTGACTTAATTATTCCACTAGATACACACACTCACACAGTATCTTTAAAGTTGGGACTACTAAAACGTAAGAGTTACGATATGAAATCAGCTATTGAACTCACTAACACGCTTAAAAGTTTTGATAAAAATGACCCTATTAAGTATGATTTTGCTCTATATCGAATTGGACAAGAGCAGATAGATATTTAGTTATAATATTTTATTAAGTTAAACTATTTTTTAGGTAAATATAATGATTTGTAGAGTCAAAGAAGAGATAAAAAAGGTTGTTGTAGGACACGAAGAGTTAATTGATAGTATGATTATTGCTCTTTTTAGCGGAGGGCATATATTTGTTGAAGGAGTTCCAGGGGTTGCTAAGACAACAGCAGTAAATACTTTAGCCAAGAGTTTAGGATTTGATTTTAAACGTGTACAATTTACCCCAGACCTACTACCTAGTGATATTATAGGAAGTGAGATTTTAGATTTAAAAAATAATGAGTTTAAAGTAAAAAAAGGTCCAATATTTACAAATTTACTCCTTGCTGATGAGATAAATAGAGCAGGGGCTAAGGTTCAGTCTGCTCTGCTTGAGGCTATGGCTGAGTACCACGTAACTATTGGTGAAGATACTCTAATGCTTCCAGAGCCTTTTATGGTCTTAGCTACTGCAAATCCAATAGAGCAAGAGGGGACTTATGAGCTTCCCGAGGCATCACTTGATAGATTTATGATGAAGGTAAGAGTGGGTTATAATGAGTTTGAAGAGGAGTTGCTTATTATGGATAGGGTGGCAAATGCCACTTTTGAAAAGATTGAACAGGTATTAGATAGTGCAAATTTCTTAGAGCAAAAAGAGAAACTTAAAAAGATTCATCTTGATGAAGAGATAAAACACTATATCCTATCAATAGTTACAGCTACTAGAAAACCTCAAGAGTTTGGTTTAGAGCATATTAAAGAGTTTTTAAATTTTGGTGCAAGTCCAAGGGGTAGTATAGACCTATATAAGGCTTCAAGAGCTTATGCTTGGTTGAATGATAGAGATTTTGTTACCCCTGCTGATGTAGCTACTATGGCATATCCTGTACTTCGTCATAGAATATCACTAAATTATAGTGCTACTATGGTATCGCTTGATAGTGATGAGGTTATTAAAAAAATATTAGAGATAATTCCAGCCCCTTGAAAAAAGAACTCTTAAAGCAGATACTCTTACGTACTCGCTATCAACTACTCTTAAGACAAAGGGGGGAGCAAAAAAGCCCCTTTATTGGAGAGAGTTTAGATTTTAGAGAGTTACGTCCTTATACTATAGATGATGATATTCGCCATTTAAATTGGAAGAGTATGGCAAAAAATCGTGAGCCTTGTGTAAACTCTTTTGATGAATATAGGCAGATAAATATTGTAATTTTATACTTAAATAGTGGGAGTTTAACTATAGGAACTCCTATCAGTAAAAAGAGTATAGCTCTTGAGCTTTTAAGTGCCTTAACTTTTGCTGGTATTTTTTGGGAAAATAGAGTAGGCTCTTTATTTGTTGATGAGGAGATAAGAGCTTGGAATCCTCCTAGATTTAGCTCTATTGAGGTGGATAGAAATTTTGAGATAGCAAAGTCTCTAAAACCTTTTGGAGACTTATCATACTCTTTGGCTGTTAAGACTCTTGAAAATAGCTTAAAAAAGCCTTCCTTAATCTTTCTTATTGGTGATTTTATGGATATTTCTAATATAGAAACATTAAACTCTTTGGCTACTATTCACGAGATATATGCACTAATTATTAGAGACTCTTTAGATGAAGAGCTTATACTTGGAGAGTATCTTGTAGAAGATGCTAAAAGTAATAAAAAGAGACTCTTTAATATTGATAAAAAAGCTCAAAAAGCTTATAAAGAGTTAATAACTAAACAGGATAAAAAACTCTTTTCTAACTTTAAAAATAATAATATCCTTTGGGAGAAATTCTATACTAATGAAGATGTTATTGTAAAACTTATAGCCTTTCTTAGGGGTATTAAGTGATAGAGTTTGCGAATCCTTGGGTATTTCTATCTCTACCACTTATTTGGTTTTGTAGATGGCGTTGTTTAGTAAATATAACGACTCTTAGAGTCTCAAATATCAATCTTTTAAATCAAGCTATTGGCAGAAAAAGGTATTTAGAAGATTGGCTTAGTTGGATTATCATCTTTTTAATAATTATAGCTCTAGCTAATCCCATAAAACAAAAGAGCATAATACTAAACGATACAAAGGGCTACTCCATAGCTTTGTTGCTTGATGCAAGTTACAGTATGAGGGAGGATAATCGTTTTAAGATTGCTAAAGATGTATTAAAAGATTTTATTAAGAGACGTAAAGATGATAGATTGGGTTTAGAGGTTTTTGGAGATAGTGCTAGATTGGCTTCGCCTATGAGTTATGACAAAGGTGGTTTAGAGCTAATTTTAAGATATTTAAGAGCTGGAGTAGCAGGTGGAAGAGATACTGCTTTATATGAAGCACTATTTTTGGGAACAAAACTATTTAAAAAAGAGCCTAAAAATAATAGAGTTATGATTCTTCTAACTGATGGAATAGATACGGTAGGTGATATTCCACTCTCTGTTGCACTTACTCAAATTAAAAAGGAGAAAATTAGAGTCTATACTATTGGTGTTGGTGATGATTTTCGTCGTAATATTCTAAAAAAGATTGCAAAAGAGAGTGGTGGAGCATTCTTTAGTGCTTCAAATCCAAAAGAGTTATCTACGATTTATTCCAAGATTGATACCCTTCAAAAGCAAAAGATTGAGACAAAACATTATAAAAAGATACTCTCATACTACCGTTTACCTCTAGCTTTGGCACTTATATTTCTCATTTGGCTTCTTCTCATAAAGCTTTTTCGTAGAGAAAACTATTTATATGTAGCTTTAACACTATTTTTTTCTCTTTTAGCTTTTAAAGGTTGGGAGTATCAAGATAGAGTCTCTATAAATAAGAATAAAGGAGAACTATATATAGCCTTGGAGGCTTCAAATTCTATGAGAGCAAGGGATATATATCCAAATCGTCTTCTATTTGCTATACACAAAGTAAAAACTTTAATTGATAATTTAGATGGAGTACGTATAGGAGTAGTAATTTTTTCAAAGCGTCCTTGGCTCTTATCTTTAGCTACAAACGATTATAGCTCTTTAAAAAAGCTTTTAGATGGAGTAGATTTTACAGATATTGATAAAAAAGATACTAATTCAAAAGCACTTTTAAGAGGTCTTGATAAGATAAAAGATTTAAATAGAAGCTCTACCTTAGTTATATTTGGTGATGGTGATAGATTTAATAATATATCCTATATTAGAGATACTCTTAAAAAACAAAATTGGAGACTATTTTGTGTAGGAACAGCTACTAATAGAGGCTCTACTATTCCTACAGATAATGGACTACTTAGAGATATGAAAGGTGATGTAATAATAACTAGATTAAATCCAAATTTTTTGAAAATAGCAAAAGATAAGAGAAGTTTTATAGCTAATATTGGTAGTGATAATGATATGAAGAATTTGGCAAAATCTATTAAAAGTAGTATCGTAGATGATAAAATAGAGTTTAGTATCTCTTCAACTAAAAGAGATTTTTGGTTTCCACTTCTTTTAGCACTTTTGATATTTATCTCTCCTTGGCAAAGATTAAAAGGTTTAATAAAATGAGAGTAGTTATATTTTTGCTACTTTTTTTAGAGCTTAAAGCGGGAGTTTTAGATAGTTATTATATATATAGAGCTAAATCTTTGCAATCTAAAGGCTACTATCTAAAAGCACTTAGATACTATAAAAAACTTCCACAAAAGAGCGATACTATTTTATATAACTTAGCCAATATCTACTACTATTTAAAACGTTATGATAAAGCATTAATGATATATAAGAGTATAGAGACTCCTAGACTTCAATCAATAAGACTCTACAATATGGCAAACTGCTATTTTAAAAAGCACAACTATCAAAAAGCTAAACGATTCTATGAGGCAACACTAAAATTTTCACCAAAGGATTTTGATACACTATTTAATTTAAGGGTAACTAGAGAGATTTTAAAAAATTTAGTAGATAAAAAAGAGATAGCGTCTAATAGCTTAAAACGTTCAAAAGGAGTTGGTAGTGGTAAATATGAGGGAAAAGTTGCATCTTGGGATAGCAATTTTGAAGCTAATACAACTTTAAAAGATGCAAAATATAGCTCAAAACTTATAAAGAGGAACAATATTTCAAATAGCTCAAAAGAGCGAGGAGATGGAAGTGAAAATAGCAAAGATTTGAAAGATAGTAATAGAACTATTATAGAGACAAAAGAGGGTAGTTTTAGTCTTGAAAATAAGAGGTATAGGTATATTTTAGATAAAAAGAGATTAAATACTCTTTTAATACCACTAATAACAAAGGAAATTGATGATAAATCCTATTAGAAATATATTTTATATGCTCTTTTTATTACTTTCATTTGCTAGTGCACAAGTAAAAACTAAATTTGAGCTAAATATATCTTCAAGTAGATTATATTTAGGTGAACCAACTATAGCAACTTTTACACTTATTTATCCATCAAAACTAAAAGTAGATAGTATCCATTCTAATCCAAGTAGTTTAAATAATTTTGATATAGAAGAGCTAAATAAGACTAAAGTTAAAAAGATTGGGGATATTATTAAAAAGAGATACTACTTTCTACTAACACCACTTAAAATAGGTACTCTAAAAATTACCCCTCAAACTATAGAACTTAGTTATCAAAATCTAAAAAATTATCGATATATTACTCACCACTTTAATACTAAAGTAAAGAGTATTATCGTAAGAGAAGTTCCAAATATGTTGAAGGTTGTAGGTGATTACAAAATTGAGCTTAAGAGTGATAAAAATAGCACTAAAGCAAATGAACCTATACATTTAGTGCTTAAAATTGTAGGTAAAGGTAATAGTAGATATATACCACCATTTAAACTGAAAATTCCAAAAGCTATAGTCTATGCTTCAAAAGCAAATTTTCATAACTACTACACAAAAGATGGTTATATCTCTGAGTTTATTCAACGATTTACTATCATATCTGAGCAAGATTACACTATTGCCCCTATTCGTTTTAGATATTTTAATATTAAAACTGAACTTCCTGAGATACTTGAGACCCCTAAAATAGATATAAAAGTAGATAATCCTAAAATTACAAGGGATAATTGGATACATTTTGGATTTTTTATATTTGGATTTTTTACAGGAAGTGTGATGCTTTTTATAATACTATTTTTTTATAAAAGAAGGGAAATAGATACCCCTCTCATTCAGCAAATCAAGAGTGCTAAAAGTGATAAAGAGCTTTATAGAGTACTTCTACCTTTGAGTAATAACTATCATATTCGTCAAATAGTTCAAGAGCTTGAGAATAATATATATAAAAATAGTCAAAAATCTATAAATATTAAAGATATTATTAAAAATATACGAAATATAGAAAAAGAGTAAAGGATATTTTCTCTATGTTATACTCTGATAAATATCAATAAGGAACTCTTTTGAATGATTCAAATTTTAATAATATTTTAAAAATTTTAGAGAAAAATAATCTCTTTCTTACAGGTTCAGCAGGAACAGGTAAGAGCTTTATGACTAGTAAAATTATCTCACACTACAAAGAGCAAGGGCGTGGAGTTGTTGCATTGGGTTCAACTGGAATTAGTGCTGTAAATATTGGTGGAGTAACACTCCATAGCTTTTTTGCCTTTGGAATTTCTAAAAATTTTGAAGAACTTATGGAGTATGACAGACACAATAAGGATAGACTTTCTGAGCTTAAAAGTTTGCTTCAATCAACAGAGCTTATTGTAATTGATGAGGTGAGTATGATTGGAGTTAATACCTTTGAGATGCTTCGATATCGCTTGGATAGGCTAGGATATAATGGGCGTTTAATGTTTGTAGGAGATTTTTTTCAGCTTCCACCAATTCCTAGAAAAGATGATGGATTTAATACTCTATTCTCTAAAGCTCTATACGCTTTTGAAAGTAGTGCTTGGAGTAGTTTTGCTCCAAAGATAGTTGAATTAAAAAAGGTATATAGAAGTAGTGATAGTAAATTTATTACTATTTTAGAGAGAGTTAGACGTGGAGTAGATAGTGATGAGGTTATAGATTATCTATTTAAACTTCACAATAATACTAAAGCCTACAACAATAGACCAACTTGGCTTTTTGCTAGAAACCAAGAGGTAGATAGTATGAATAGAAAATCACTTGATAGTTTAGATGGTGATGAGTATATTCTTTTTGCAAATTTAAAAAGAAATAGACAAAATATAAATGAGAAGAGATTACAAAATTGGTTACGTATGCTTCCTATTGAGAGCGAATTGAGGCTTAAAATAGGTGCTCCTATACTCTTTACAATTAATAGATGGGGGAGCTATATCAATGGGGAGAGAGGTATATTACGAGTTATTGAAGATGATTTTTTATTGGTAGAAAAGGGTGATGAACTTATTAGAGTAAAGCCTTATGAGTTTGTATTAGGAGAGCCAAAACTTAACAAAGAGGGTAAGCTTGAGATGGAGCCATTAGCTACACTAGAGCAGTTCCCAATAAAACTAGCCTATGCTGTTACTATACATAAATCTCAGGGTATGAGTATTGAACAATTAGTTTGTAATGTTGATAGTATCTTTGCTCCAAGCCAATTTTATGTAGCTATATCAAGAGCTACAAATCCAAATACTCTAGCTATAAATTTTAATAGGGGTAATTTTATACAATATCTAAACAGAGCAATTAGAGTAGATGAGAGAGTAGAGCAGTTTTACTCCTCAATTAAAACTTTAAACTAAAAGTGAAAATTGTAATGAAGATAAATATATATATTATTGATAAAAAAGCAAAACGTGAGATGTATGAGCCACTCATAGAACACTATAGCAAACTTTGTCGTCAGTGGGCAGATGTGGAAGTACACGAAATATTTAGTAGAGATATAGTAAAAGCTCAAGAACAAACACCTCAACTAGCCCAACGTGCCTATACTCAAGCATTTGAGCGTTTTAGAGCTAAGGGTTACAATATTGTCCTAGACCCAAAAGGGGACTCTGTAGATAGTTATCAGTTTTCAAAGCTACTAGAAGATAGTGCTAATATTAATTTCTTTATTGGTGGGGCTTATGGATTAGAACGCTCTTTTGTAGAGACAAGTAATAAATCAATCTCCTTTGGTAGAATTACACTTTCACATAAACTAATAAAGGTGGTTTTAATGGAGCAGATTTTCAGAGGTCTATCCATTTTAAACAACCACCCATATCACAAATAGGGTAGGAGATACAATGCTAACATCACAAGAGATGCAAATGTTTGAAAAGAATCTATTAGCAAGAAAAGAGCAGATTCTAAAAAATTTAAATGGGACTAGAGATAAGATTAAGATGATGCAAAATCAAGACCCCAAAGATGAGGGCGATTTTGCTACTTTATCTATTGAAGCGGATATTGATGAGCGTATAATCAAGCAACAAGAGGCTGAACTTAAAGAAATAGATATAGCTTTAGGTAAAATAAAAGATGAAACTTATGGTGTGTGTGAAATGTGTGAAGAGCCTATAGGTATTGAGCGTCTAAAGGTTAAAAACTTCGCACGTTACTGTATCACTTGTAGGGAAATAGTGGAGAAAGAGCATTAATTTTAAATTAAAAGTTATATATATCAAAAGGAGTTAATCGTGCGTATTGGGACCTATTTTCTATCCGGTCTTCTATTTATAGCTATTGCTACAGGTTTGAGCTATTTTTTCTATTCTGGAGTATATGCTATTACTATTTTAGGAGTTCATATAGAGCTACCTGTTGCTATTTGGATAGCATTACCTCTTTTTATTCTCTTTTTTCTGACTCTTTTACATATGAGCTATTATGGAACAAGAGGTTACTTTCAACGTCGTAAATGGATTCGAGATGCTCAAGAGGTTGAAGATGCACTATATTGGGGAGTATTACAAGAGCCAAAGACTCACCATTTTATTATGCCAACTATCAAAGAGTTCGCACCACTACTAAATGTCTCTCAAGTTAGAGTTGTAGGAAATATACACGGAGTATCTGACAAGTTAATGAGAGCAATAGAGTGGGTTAAAAAGATTGAAAATGGTGAATATGTAGATTTACAAGCAGAAAAAGTTGAGCGTTTTTTATCAAAAGATAACCCTATAATAGTACGTAATCAAATCAATCGTATTCAAAAAGATACAAGCTTTGGAGAAGATGTCTTAGAGGCTAGAGAGTCTTATGATGAGTTAGTCGTTAATAAGGCTCTTGATACGCTTGTAGCTAGGGAAGACCTATATAAACTAAAGAGATTCCTTCCTATGATGAGTAAGAGACATCTTTATACTATTCTTGATAGAGTTGATAAGAGAGAGGATATAGGTTTTTCTATAAAAATGTTAGAAGTTTTTGATTCACAATTTAAATTAGATTGCTCTGACTATCTTAGAGTTTTACAAACGGCTATACGACGTTTTAGCCCTGATGAGAATTTAAACTTCTTTAAAAAAGTTGCAAAAGATAAGGAGATAGCACAAAGTGCATATTTATATTTACTATTTGAATATGAGATGCTTGATGAAGGAGAGAAGTTTTTAGAGGAGCATAGAGATGATGAGTTTAAAGCCTTTAGAGCATTATTGATACTAAAACGTGGAAAACACCATTTTAAAATTGATGATTTAATTGATATAAATATTGCTTGTAATGAATCTTGATTTTTCTAAACCAATATATGCTCTAGCCCCTTTGGCTGGATTTACAGATTTACCATTTCGCTCTGTTGTTAAAAAGTTTGGTGTTGATTTAACTGTTAGTGAAATGATTAGCTCAAATGCCTTAGCTCATAAGAGCCAAAAGACTCAAAAGATGCTAGAGAAATCTCCTCTTGAGACACCCTATAGTGTTCAAATTGCTGGAAGTGATAGTGAAATTATAAAAAGAGCATTGGATATACTTAATCAACGTGAAGAGATTGATGGAATTGATTTAAATTGTGGTTGTCCTGCTCCTAAAATTGTAAATAATCTTCAAGGGAGTGCTTTATTAGGAGATATTGAGCGTTTAGGAAAAGCTATTGAGACTATTAAACAATACTCAAACAAATCATACACCTCGGTTAAAATGCGTCTAGGAGTAGTAGAGAAAAATCATATAGAACTTGCTAAAGTTATGCAAGAAGCAGGAGCTGATTTTATAGCTGTTCACGGACGAACTAGAGCTGGAAGATATAAAGCTCCTGTAGATTATGATGCCATTAAAGAGGTTAAAGATGCAGTCGATATTCCTGTAATTGCAAATGGTGATATTGATACTCCCCAAAAGGCTAGATGGGTGTTGGAGAAGACTAAATGTGATGGTGTAATGATTGGACGGGGTGCTGTAGGAAAACCTTGGATTTTTGCTCAGATAAAAGAGGGGATTGATACTCCCTCTTCTGAGCTAATTTTAGAGGTGATATTAGAGCATTTTGATAGAATGATTGAACACTTTGGAGAGTATGGTGTATATCTATTTCGTAAGCATCTACACACATACTCTAAAATTGGATATAGGGGGGCATCTGCTTTTAGAAATGATGTTAATAATATAACAGACCCTAATAAGATGCGTCAGAAAATAGAGTTCTTTTTTTCACAAGAACCATTAAAAGATAATTAAAAAAGAGATAAATGAAAACAGTAATTCTTGATACAGAGACTACCGGAACCCAAGAAGAGGATCGTATTTGCCAACTTGCATATATTGTATTAGATGAGAGTGGTGAAGTTATAGAGTATTATAATGATTTGTGTACACCACCACTTCCTATAAAATATGAAGCAATGGCGATACATCATATTACTCCTGAAATGCTTGATAGTAAACCCACTTGTATCGATACTAAGGCTTTTAATCGTCTAAATGAGCTTAATGTACCTGAAAATATTATAGTTATTCAAAATGCACCTTTTGATTTAGCAATGTTGGAAAAAGAGGGCTTTAGAAATCAAATGAGACTAATTGATACCTTTAGAGTTGTTAGAAAGTATCTTCCCAAACAAAAACAGCACGGACAGCAATATCTAAGATATGTTCTTGGAATATATAAAGAAGAGTCTAAACTAATTGATAGGTTAGGTGTTGAAGTAAAGGCACACGATGCTTTAGGTGATGTTATAGTATTGAAGAATTTATATGATTATCTTTTAAAATTACATACTGCTAAGGAGATGATAGACCTCTGCTCTAAAGAGATTTTAATTGATATTATGCCAATGGGTCGCCATAGAGGTAAAAGAATAGAAGAGGTAGCCTTAAATAGTCGTAATGATTTACAATATATGCTAGATAATTTTGAACTTGATGCTGATGTTAAATACTCATTTGAACATTGGTTAGAGCATACAAGAGGAGAAGTAAGATTAACAATAGGTTTTGGTAAATATAAAGGTAAGACCCCTCAAGAGGTTTTAATGCAAGACCATACATATCTTGAGTGGATGAGAGATAAAGCCGATAGGATACCAACAGAGCTTAAAGATGAGATAAGTAGAGTTCTCTCTAACTTGGCATAAGTTTAAAGGTCAAAATATATGGGAGAAGTTTTTGAAATTGAAGTAAAAGAGTCTGGTCGCTTAGATAAGGTTCTCTCTAGTTTAATTTCACAAAGTCGTAACCAAGTAGCTCATCTAATTGAAGCTAGAGCTGTTGAGGTAGATGGAACGACTATAACAAAGCCTAGCTTTCGTCTTAAAGTTGGAAATAAAATCACATATCATATTATAGAAGCACCTAAGCGTGAAAGTTTAAGTGTAGATTTTGATGTAGAAGTGTTATATGAAGATGAATACTTAATGGTACTTAATAAACCAGCTGGTGTTGTTGTTCACCCAGCTCCATCTGTAAGAGAACCCACTTTGGTAGATTGGCTTATTGGGCGTGGTATATCTCTATCAACCATAGCAGGAGAGGAGCGTTTTGGTATCGTTCATCGTCTTGATAAACAGACAAGCGGAGCTTTGGTTATTGCTAAGAGTAATGATGTTCATCAAGCTCTAAGTGATGAGTTAAAAAGAAGAGATATGGGAAGATTCTATCTTGCTATTATTGATTGTCCTTTAAGAGATGATATTAGTGTAGATGCTCCAATAGCACGTAATCCACATAATCGTTTAAAGATGGGAATTGTTGAGGGTGGACGTAGAGCTAGAACAGACTTTTTGAAACTTAGTTTAGGAAAAAATGGAAGTGAACTAATAGCAGGACGACTCCATACAGGACGAACACATCAAATCAGAGTCCACTTAGAGAGTCTAAATAGACATATATTAGGTGATAAATTATATGGATACAAAGATAAACAGGGTAAAATACCCCGTGTCTTTCTACACGCGAGTTTACTATATCTAACTCACCCAATTTCTAAAAAGCGTTTGGAGATTATAGCTCCTTTGCCAAAAGATATGCAAAAGTATCTAAGTATAAACTATCTGCAAGAGTCATTTGAACAAATCGAATCTATCTCTAAGTTACCTCAACTCTTTTTAGATAAATTCTTAGCTATACATAGCAGTATTGAATAAAATTTAAATATAGTAGTCTGAATATAGGAGTTTTTAATGCCTCATATAATTGTAGAACCATTTGAGCGTAACAAGCTTGATGCTTTAGTTAAAGATGGAACTCTTTGTACTATGTATGCTATTTCTGATAATAGAGGTGTAGAGCTTCTTGGTGTTGATGAAGAGGGTGAATTTTTTCTTGAAATAAAATATCGTAGTAGAGATGTATTAATAAAATCTGATCCAATTACTAGACCTCTTGATAGCAATAGAATAAAAAGGGCATTAAGGAGATTAATTCAAGAGGGTAATTTAAAAGTTATTAACTCAAATATAGCACTCTCTAATACAAAACCTAAAATATCATCTCTTTATTATAAAACTATTAATGATTTTGAAGATATAGCTTTTCCATTTGATAAGGTAGCACTAGAGGTAGGTTTTGGAAGTGGCAGACACCTACTATGGCAAGGTAAAGAAAATCCTAATACTCTATTTATTGGAATTGAGATTCATACACCATCAGCAGAGCAGGTTTTAAAACAGATTACACTTCAAAACATTAAAAATATTTGGGTAGTCAATTATGATGCACGTCTGCTTTTAGAGATGCTTCCATCTAATCTTCTTGAGGCAATATATGTACATTTTCCAGTCCCTTGGGATAAGAAACCTCACCGAAGAGTTATTAGTGATTCTTTTGTAAAAGAGGCATTAAGAACTCTAACTCCAAATGGAATTTTAGAGCTTAGAACAGATAGTAATAACTACTATAAGTATGCACTAGATGTATTTAGTCGTCCTGTAAAAGTAAATTTTAAAATTGAAAAAAATAGAGATTTAGCAGTGGTAAGCAAGTATGAAGCTAGATGGAGACGTATGCAAAAAGATATATATACTTTAACTCTTTATGGTAATACCCTTTCATCTGAGAAGAAAAACGACTATAATTTTACATTTAAAAGTAGTCTTGATTTAAATAGAGTAGAGAGTTTAGCAAAACACTCATACGTAAGAGAGGACTATTTTATCCATTTTGGTTCACACTATCGTAGATTAGATGGGTGTGGTGGTTTGATTGAGTGTTCTTTTGGTAGTTTTGATCGTCCTGAACATAAGTATTTACGTTACGATAAGATAGGATTGATACAATATTTTCCTGCTAATCCTGTAAAAATAGCTACAAATTATAAGGCACACAAAGAGATAGGAGATATGATTAATGGGTAATATCATAACAGCTTCAAAGATGACACTTGCTTATGATAATGGTCGTAAAGAGATTATTAAAAGTGCAAGTTTCTCTATTCGTAAAGGTGAATTTGTATTCATCACAGGACCTAGTGGAAGTGGAAAATCTACACTCTTAAAATCATTTTATGGTGCCTTAGCTCCTAAAGAGGGAAGACTCTCTGTTGGTGGGCTTGATATGACACAAATTAGTCAAAAAAAGCTTTTAGAACTTCGTACCAATATGGGAATTATTTTTCAAGATTATAAGTTAATTAATGAGTGGACAGTAGAGAAGAATGTAGTCTTACCACTTATTATTGGGGGATATGGTATAGATATTCAACAGACACAGGCTAAGAAACTGCTTAGACACGTTAAGCTAAGTGAACAAGCTGAACGTTATCCACTAGAGCTTAGTGGTGGAGAGCAACAGCGTGTTGGAGTAGCTAGAGCATTATCAAAAAACCCATTTTTAATTTTAGCAGATGAGCCAACAGGGAACTTAGATGATTACTCTTCAAATGTTATTTGGGATCTTTTAGAGAATGCTTGTAATCAACTAGGCTCTACTTTAGTAGTAGTTACTCATAGAATACCAACAATTTTTAATCTATCATATCGCCATTTTATCATCGAAAATAAGGGAATTTATGAAGTCCGTTAGAGATCATTTGATGTTTCTTTTGCCACTTTTGGCAATTTTAATAGGTGTTGAATTTTTTTTAGTCTTTAATCGTGTTACTCAAGACTCTGAAGAGAAACTTCGTGAGTCTTATTCAATTCTTGTTGTCTCAGAAAAGCCAATGAGTATAAAAGATTTTGAGCAAATTGATGCACATATTAATAAATCTATCCCTATTAAAAAAGAGCAAATAGCAAAAGAGATTGCCAAAGGAATGCGTAATACTACTGACCAAGAGATATTAAATGCTTTACCACATTTTTATAATCTATATTTAGACCGCTATTTGAGTAAAGAGGGTGTAGATAAGATTAAGAAAAAGATTATGGCAACTAATGGGATTAAGAGAGTTGAAACATTTGGTAAGAATCATCACGCTAAATATAGCCTTTTCCTATTTCTTAAATTTGTATTTTGGAGTTTTGTGAGTCTTATGAGCTTAGTGAGTATCTTCTTAGTTATTAAACAGATGGAAGTGTGGCAGATGGCTCATCAAGAGAGAATGCAAGTAATGGAGATTTTTGGGGCTCCTATGTTATTAAGAAGTGGAGTTCTATTTAGAATGGGGATTGTAGATGCACTACTAGCTATAATTATCACAACAGCTATTTTTATATATCTACGTTACGATTATGCACCAAATTGTGATATTGAACTTCTAGTAAATCAACAAAGCCTTCTCTTTAGATTTCAAGATATTGCAATATTATCAATGTCTGCATTTACAATTGTTATTATGGCTGTTTTGATGGTTACTTTTAAAAATCGGGGGTCTAGGGAGTAATGGGTAGATTTCATTTACTCTTTTTACTATTAGCATTAGTAGAGCTAGATGCTTCTCAAATTGTAAAAAAGATTCAAAACTCTAAACAGACCCTTCGTATGACTGAATTTCAAAAACGTGCTACTACTCGCCAATTCTCTAAACTTGCAAAATCGATTAAAGAGACAGAGAAAAAGTTGGCAAAACTCCAACAAAAACTTGATGATATCGCCAAAAAGCAAAAAGATGGAGAGGCACGTTATGCTGATACTCTTGTAAAGATTAAGGAGCTTGATAAGCAGATTGATAATTTAGATAAAGATATTGCGATACGACGAGAGAGATTTATTCATCTTCTTGTTAATCAATTTGCTATGCTTATAGCTTTGCGTCAAATAGATAAGCATAGCCAAAAGGGTGTAATTTTTAGTGAGTATTTAAAAAGATATATTGCAAAAAAAGATAAAGAGCTTGAAAATTTAAAAATGAGTACAGAGCAAAGCCAAAAATCTAAAGAGTTATTGGTCATTGCTAGGAATAAGTTTAAGCAAAGTATTACAATGCTTAAAAATTTACAAAAATTATATCAAACTAAAAAAGAGCAATCTCAAAGACTTCTTAAAAAGTTAGCAACTGAAGAAGAGGTTTATCGTAAAAGATTAAGGAGTATTATTACTCGTCAAAATGCTCTTCACCAAACATTAGCAAAACTAAATATTCTTAGGAAAGAGGAGATTTTAGAAGCTAGAAAATTTGAAGCAGAACGTCAGGCACAGTTAGAGTCTCGTATTAAAGAGCTTGATGCAATAAGAGCACAAAAGAGACGGCAACAAGAGTTAGCTAGAGCATCAGGGAAGAGAGTAGATTACTCTATTCCAAATCTTCCAGAGGAGAAGGTAAAAGTTAAAAGGTATGGAAGCTCATATCAACAAGGAAGGATTACTAGATATAGAGGACCTCGAACTATCTCTCCACTCAAAGGAGCTCATATAGTTAAACGTTTTGGTAACTATGTGGATCCTATATATAAGATGAAGATATTTAATGACTCTATTACATTAGGTACAAATGGTAGTGATAGAACAGTTCGTAATGTTTTAAATGGAAAAGTTGTATATATTGGACGTAATAGTATTTTAGGTAGAGTAGTAATTGTTCAACACTCAAATGGTATTCATACTGTCTATGCAGGGTTATCTAAAATATCTCCTATAATCACTACAGGAGCATTGATTCGTAAGGGTACAGCAGTAGGAAAAGTAAGACATAAACTTATTTTTCAAGTTACTCAACACTCTAGGTTAGTTAATCCAATGCAGATGATTAGTCTATAGGATTAAATTTTTATCAATAGAGTTCCAAAAGCCATCTTTAGATATAATCGCGACAAAATATAGAGGAAGTGTAATGAAGCAACGTAAGCGAGTACTAGTAAAATTTTCTGGAGAGGCACTTGCTGGAGAAGCAGGATATGGGATTGATACAAAAATTTTAAAATTTATCGCTGATGAGATTAAAAAACTAGTAGAGAATAATATTGAAGTTGCTATTGTTGTTGGTGGTGGAAATATTATTCGCGGAGTTAGTGCTGCTAAAGATGGAATTATTAAACGTACAAGCGGTGATTATATGGGAATGTTAGCAACAGTTATAAATGGTGTTGCTATTCAAGAGGCATTGGAGAGTATTGAGCTAGAGGCACGTTTACAAAGTGCAATTGATATGCACGAAATTGGTGAGAGTTTTATAGTACGCCGTGCAAGACGACATTTAGAAAAGGGTAGAGTTGTAATTTTTGCTGGTGGAACTGGAAATCCATACTTCACCACAGATACAGCTGCTACTCTTCGTGCGAATGAGATAGAAGCGGATATGCTTATTAAAGCGACTAAAGTTGATGGTGTATATGATAAAGACCCTATGAAGTTTGATGATGCACAAAAACTTAAAGATATTAGTTATGATAAGGCTTTGAGTGAGCATATTCGTGTAATGGACGATACCTCAATAGCATTAGCTAAAGAGAATAAATTACCTATTATAGTATGTAATATGTTTGAAGCAGACAACCTAAAAAAGATTATCGATGGAGATACATCTCTTTGCTCGATTGTCCACTAAATAAAAAAAAGGATTTATATTATGAAAAGATTAGAACAAATCACAGCTAAGGCTTTAGAAAATTTAAATCAAGACCGCTATCTTCTTGCTAAAGCAGTAGGTAAACGTGCTGAAGCGTTAAGTCAAGGAGCAACACCATTAGTTGATATGGATATTAAAAAGCATAAAGCTACTGATATAGCACTCTATGAGATTGCAGAGGGTAAACTCAATATAGAAAAAGAATATTAAGAAGAGTCTATTTTGAAAGATTTTCTGAATCTGATAAAACAACTTAAATCTATAGATGATGCTATTAAGATTCTTTCTACTCAGATTGATATAGATAAACAGATTCAGAATGCTCTTGATTTTGCAATCTTAGCTCATCAAGGGCAGTTTCGTAAAAGTGGTGAACCATATATAATTCACCCTATTCTTGTTGCTAGTATTACTGCTTCTATTAGTAGTGATAAGACTATGGTAATATCTGCACTTTTGCATGATGTGGTTGAAGATACCGATTATACCATTGAGGATATAAGTGAACTTTTTGGTAATGATGTCTCTCTTATTGTTGAGGGATTAACTAAAATTGTAGCTATGCGTGATGAGAAATTAGCTCCTTCAAGCTCAAATGAGAAGTTAATTAGTTCAGCTTTAACTTTTCGTAAGATGCTTGTAGCTTCTATTGAAGATGTTAGAGTATTGATTATTAAGCTTTGCGATCGTTTACACAATATGTTTACACTAGATTCACTACCTTATAAAAAGCAGTTAAGAATCTCCGAAGAGACATTGGTGGTGTATGCTCCTATTGCCCACCGTCTTGGTATATCTCAAATTAAGAATCTATTGGAGGATTTAAGTTTTCGTTATATCTATCCCGATGATTATCAAAATATAGATGATTATATAAAGAAAAATAACCAAAATCTAAATATACGTTTAAATAGTTTTATTATTAAAGTTAAAAATCTTCTTGGAATGCAAGGTTTTCATAGAGATGATATAGAAGTTCTTGGTAGAGTAAAGCACTACTACTCAATATATCTTAAAATGCACCGTAAGGGTATTGAGATAGATGAAGTACTTGACCTATTGGCAGTACGTATTATTGTAAAAGAACCTATAGAGTGTTATAAGGCTTTAGGTACTTTACATTTAAACTTTACACCTCTAATATCTCGTTTTAAAGATTATATTGCACTCCCTAAAGATAATGGCTATCAAACAATCCACACTACTCTTTTTGATGAAGATAGTATAGTAGAGGCACAAATTCGTACTGAAAGAATGCATCAGTTAGCAGAGTATGGAATTGCAGCTCATTGGAAATATAAAGAGGGTAAAAGTTCTGAAGATAGTGAAATTAATTTAGAGTGGCTCAAGAGCCTTCCTTATCAAGATGACTCTATTGAAGAGTTTTATGAGTTGGCAAAACACGACCTATTTAGTGAAGATATAGCAGTTTTCTCTCCTAGAGGAGATTATTTTACCCTTCCTAAAGACTCTGTTGCATTAGATTTTGCTTATGCTGTTCATTCAGAGATTGGAGAGTATGCAACAACTGCAATTATAAATAAAGAGAAAGCATCACTATTAACAATTCTTAAAAATGGAGATATTGTTAGAATCATAACACAAGATGAACCAATATTACACTGCTCTTGGATTGATACAGTAAAGACTGCTAAAGCAAAAAATGCTATTCGCTCCAATTGTCGAGCTAGAGCTAGAGAGGTGGATGAATTAAGTGGATATAATATTTTAGCTACGATTTTTGATCGTAATCCATTAGAAATTAAAAAAATATTAGAAGATTCTAATGCATTAGGAAGTATAAGAAAGATACCTATAAATGTAGATGTACTAAAAGAGAAGATTCATCGTATATCAAAAGAGGCAAAGATTAGAGAGGTTAGATTTTGGGAACTTCTTAAACGAGGTTATAAAAAACCATTTATTAAAGAGATTGACCATTTAAGTTTCTTTGTCAATAAACATATAGATAGAGTAGAGTTCGATTTCTGTTGCCACCCTAAAATAGGAGATGATATAGTAGCCTTTTATAAGGGAAATAGAGCTATTATTCACCATAAACTATGCCGTAAAGCCTATAGTATGATTAAGAGTGAAGAGCCAATGCTATTTGTTAAATGGAAAGGCAATAAACTTTCTCGATATAGACTTATTATTGCACTCCAAAATCAAAAAGGGATTTTAGCAAAACTATTAACACAACTTTCAAATATTGGTCTTAACGTTATAGGTATTGAGCTTGGAATTTATAGTAGTGAGAGTGCAGAGTATTGTCAAATTGAAGTAGAATCAGAGTTTCCAGACATAAAAGCAATCTCTCAAGCAATCTCTAATCAATTTAAACTAATAGAGATTGTGGCATTAGATGATGCTTATAATAAAAAATAAAGTTGATTGAGGAGGAGAGATGCCAATTATTAAGGCTATGAGGGAGATTGAAAGAGGAAGTGTTGAGATTATAGATAGAGAACGTATAGAGAATTTAGTACGTAACTACTATGAAAATGGTGAAACATACTTAGTAAAACTAGGACTTGACCCAACGGCTCCAGACCTACATTTAGGACATACTGTTATACTTCAAAAATTAGCTCTCTTTCAAAAGCACGGAGCAGTTGTTCAGCTTCTTATTGGAGATTTTACTGCTATGATTGGAGATCCAACAGGCAAGAGTGAGACTCGCAAAGTATTAGATAGAGATACGGTTAAACAAAATGCAAAAACATATCAAGAACAAGCTCTGAAAATTCTTGACCCTAATAAAACAGAGCTTATGTTTAATTCTAGTTGGCTTGATGCACTTGGAGCAGATGGGTTGATTCAATTAACAACTCAATATAATGTAGCTAGAATGTTAGAACGTGATGATTTTGAAAAACGTTATAAAAGTGGTCAGAGTATCGCAGTGAGTGAATTTTTGTATCCACTTTTGCAAGGCTATGATAGTGTAGCTATGAAGAGTGATATAGAGTTGGGTGGAACAGACCAAAAATTTAATCTTTTAATGGGGCGACATCTACAACGTGCCTATAGTGTTGGTAAAGAACAAGCTGTCTTGATGATGCCAATTCTTGAAGGTTTAGATGGTGTTCAAAAGATGTCTAAGAGTCTAGGAAACTATGTAGGTATTGCAGAGAGTGCAAGAGATATATATGCTAAACTCCTATCTATATCTGATGATTTGATGTGGCGTTATTATGAGCTTCTTAGTAATTTATCTTTAGATGAAATAGCTTCTATGAAAGAGCAAGTAGTATCTGGTGAGTTGCACCCAAAAAGAGCTAAAGAGCTTTTGGCACTTGAAATTACTGCACGTTTTCATAGTGAAGAAGAGGCTAAGAGTGCAAAAGAGGCATTTGATAATCTATTTAAGGCTAAACAGATTCCAGATGACATTTCTGAAGTGGAGTTAGAAGAGGGTATTTGGATATGTAAAGCTTTAGTTGATTCAGGATTAGAGCCTTCTAACTCTCAAGCACGTAGAGATATTAGACAAGGTGCTGTTAGAATTGACCAAGAGAAGGTAAATGATGAACAACTAAAGTTAGAAACTGGAGAGTATGTTCTTCAAGTAGGTAAAAGAAAATTTATACGGGCAAGGGTGAAATAATGGATTTTAAGCCACTAAAAATTGGAAAGCATATTATAGAAAAACCTATTATCCAAGGTGGAATGGGACTTGGAATCTCTTGGGATAGATTGGCAGGAAATGTTAGCAAAGAGGGTGGACTTGGTGTTATCAGCTCTGTTGGTACTGGAGTATATGAAAATAGAGCTTATGCTGATAAATTGATGGGTGATAATCGTCCATATCAAGTAGAAAATTTTTACTCTCGTAAAGCTCTCTTTAAAATTTTTGAAAATGCTAGAAAAATTTGTGGAGATAAACCACTTGCTTGTAATGTTCTTTATGCTATCAATGACTATAATAGAGTAGTAAAAGACTCTTGTGAAGCAGGGGCTGATATTATCATTACTGGAGCTGGTCTTCCTCTTACAATGCCAGAGGCAACAAAGGATTATCCTGATGTAGCACTTGTTCC
>WGFZ01000093.1 GCA_015491955.1 Nitratifractor sp.
GAGGCAAATATAGCTTTTGTAATGGGTAGTGTAGATTTCAAAAAATATAGACAAACAAAAAAGGAGGATAGTAATGAGTAGTGCAAAACAGTCTGAAATTCTATTTTTGTGGGATGGTGAGAATTGGAATCCAAATGGAGATATGCTAAATAATAATGCTCCAAGATTTGATGAGGTGAGTCAAAGGGCTTTGGTAAGTGATGTAAGGGTTAAAAGAACTATTAGAGACTATCTTGAGCAAAAGGGTGAGAATATATTTGTCAAAGAGTATAAAAGTGGTGTTGGGATAGCTGATGGTAAAAAGGCTATTGAGATTCAACTTGGTAAAAAACCATCTAAGGGTGATGATGTAGAACAAGAGCTAATCAATAGATGTATAGATGTTAGAGCCTTTGGAGGAGTATTTCCAGTAGATAAACAGAGCCATAACTTAACAGGTTCAATTCAATTTAAGATGAGTAAATCACTAAATGAGACAGAGATAAACTACATAAAAGGCACAGGAGCTTTTGCTAGTGGAGATGCTAAGCAGAATAAAACTTTTAGAGAAGAGTATATTCTACCTTATGCACTAATAGCTACTTATGGGATTATTAGTGAGTTTTCAGCTACAAAGAGTGGATTAAGTGAGGAAGATGTATCTAAAATTTTAGATGGATTGTGGAGTGGCACAAAAAATTTAATATCTCGCTCGAAATTTGGACAGATGCCACAATTTTTGCTAAAAATTACATATACTCAAGCTGGAGTTTATATCGGAGCTTTGGATAATTTGATAGAGTTAAAAAGCGATAAAAGAGGTAATGAGATTCGCTCAATAGATGAATATACTCTTGATATTTCAAAACTACTTGCTAAGATAGAAAAATATAATGATTATATAGAGAGTATTGAATATTGTTTAGATGATAATTTGAAGTTTAATCAAAAGTTTCCAGATAGTTGGCAAAAAATAGAGCTTGGGATTTAGAGATGATATTAGTTTGGCAAATAGAGAGTGATTATGCTCACTTTAGCCACCCTGCTACTATATATAGCTCCCTTAGCTATCCCGTACCTCCAAAGACAGCAGTTATGGGAATGCTTGGGGCTATTATGGGAGAAGGTAGTGATTATACACCCTTAAATAGTATGAAATATAGTGTAGTTGTGAGAAGTCTAAAGGGGAAGAAGAGCTTTTGTTTTAATGGTATAAAAGAGCCTCTATCTCAGCTAAAACCAACTAATGAAGATGGCTTTAAAAAGGGTAGAAAGCAATTTTATAGAGAGCTATTACTATCTCCAAGTTATGAGATATATTGCGATATATCTAGTGTAGATAGCGACTTTAGAGATAGATTATTAAGAGTGTTTGAGAGTGGAAGAGCTATATATCCACTCTATTTGGGAGTCAATTTTGCTCTTGCTTCTCATAAAGTTTTAGGAGTCTATCCACAAATAGATTCAACTATATTTGATGAGGTAAAAGTTGATTCTACTATTTTGCTTGAGAGTGATTTTATACTACAAAATGGTGGCTCATATACAGATGTTAGAATGGCTACCACAGTAGATAAAGATAGACACTTTGGAGGATTTAGAGATTATTTGGTAGAGCTAAGTGGCAAGGGTGTAGTATGCAAAGATATAGAGGCTTCTAAGATTGGTGATAGAGTAGTAGTGTGGAGCTAAAATATCTCTCTCACCCAAATAGGTTACTTACTCAACATATATCTATTATGGGTGAGTTTTTTGATGATGAGCTTTTTAAAGAGGCAGTGAAGTATCACGATGTAGGCAAATGTACTAAAAGTTTTCAGCAATATATCAAAGGTGAAAGTAACTCTTCTAAACCCCACGCTTTTGTATCTGGAGTTATATTTTTACTCTCTCAAAGAGATGATTTTGATATAAAGAGGCTATTTTTTATATACAATGCTATTATCTCACACCATATGCCAATATATAACAGAAATCTTATTACTGAAAAACTCTACAATTTAGATAAAACTACCATTGAGTTATATGATGAGTTAAAAGATTATAATGATGTAAAAGAGTTTTGGCAAATAGATGAGTTTGATATAGATGTAATTGAAGATATAGCATTTGATTTAGAAGATATAGAGTTTGGTCAAGATGATTTTATCACTCAAAAGCTTTTATACTCTAAGTTGATATTTTCTGATAAGTATGAGGCTATTAGCAAATCCAAATTTACTACTCCACCATTAAAGCATAATATAGAAGATATAAAAATCTACAAAGATAAAAGAGGCTTTAAAAGTAGTGATTTTAGAGCCAATATGAGTAGAGAAATACTCTCTAACTATCAAATAAATAAAAATGAATTGATATATACTATTACAGCTCCCACAGGTAGCGGTAAGACTTTGGCA
>WGFZ01000094.1 GCA_015491955.1 Nitratifractor sp.
AGAGGTTAGAGAAGTAGCTAAAAAATATCAAGATAAGATTACGATTCGCCTAGGCTATGAGGTGGACTACTTAGCAAATCATATAGATAGACGTGTCATTGAAGCTGATGTTGATTATCTAATAGGTTCAGTCCATTTTATAGATGAGTGGGGCTTTGATAATCCTGAATTTATTGGAAACTATCAAGGTGTTGATTTAAAACAAATTTGGCAAAAGTATTTTGATGCTATTACTCAAATGGCTAAATCTGAGCTATTTAATATAGTGGGACATTTTGACCTTATAAAGGTATTCAATTTTAAACCCAATTGTGATATTTGTCAATTAGCAGAAGAGGCACTTGATGCTATTGCTAAAGCTGATATGACTATGGAGATAAATAGTGCTGGTTGGCGTAAACCTGTAAATGAAGCCTATCCCTCTCTTGAACTACTACGTATGGCTTATGATAGAGGTATTACTATTACATTTAGTTCTGATGCTCATCGTATAGAAGAGATTGGCTATAGACAAAAGAGTATCTATGAACTTGCAAATAGTGCTGGGTATAAAAAAGTTGCGGATTTCTGTAACAAAGAGAGAAGATTGCATAAATTTTAATCATTCAAGCAGATATAATTCAAAGGCAGAAGTTGTATAATGAAGTTATTAATTTTTAGGAGGATAATTTATGGGCAAATTTGTCAATAATATAGAAGAGTTTTTTACATTTTGTAAAGAGAATGAAGTGGAGTTTGTGGACTTCCGTTTTAGTGATATAAAGGGAGCGTGGCACCATATTACTTACTGTCTTGATGCTGTAAGTTCTGAATCATTAGAAAATGGTATTCCTTTTGATGGAAGTTCTATTGAAGCTTGGCAACCAATTAATGAATCTGATATGCTTCTTAAGCCTGATGTTCCTACAGCATTTCTTGACCCTTTTACAGCAGACCCTACAATTGTTGTTTTTTGTGATGTTTACGATATTTATAAAAATGACCTTTATGAAAGATGTCCTCGTTCTATTGCAAAAAAAGCTCTTCAACACCTCTCTGAAACTGGTATTGGTGATGTAGCATACTTTGGACCTGAAAATGAATTCTTTATCTTTGATAATGTTGTAATTAAAGATAATATTAATGAATCATACTATCGCCTTGATAGTGATGAGGGTGAGTGGAGTGATGATGCACAATATGAAGATGGTATAAATACTGGTCATCGTCCTAGAACAAAAGGTGGATATTTCCCTGTAATGCCTACTGACTCTACTGTTGATTTAAGAGCTGAAATGGTTCAAATTATGCAAGAGATTGGTCTTGAAGTTGTACTTCACCACCACGAAGTAGCACAAGCTCAAGCTGAAATTGGTGTTAAATTTGGTGATTTGATTGAAGCTGCTGATAATGTACAAAAGTATAAGTATGTTGTAAAAATGGTTGCTCATCTCAATGGAAAGACTGCAACATTTATGCCTAAACCTCTTTACAATGATAACGGTAATGGTATGCATGTACACCAATCTATCTGGAAAGATGGTAAAAACCTATTCTTTAAAGATGGTGAATATGCAAATCTAAGTAAAACTGCCCTTGATTATCTAAGTGGTATCTTTAAACACTCTGCTTCTGTTGCGGCTATTACTAATGCTACTACAAACAGCTATAAGCGTCTTCTTCCTGGATTTGAAGCTCCAAGAATTTTGACATTCTCTAGCCAAAACCGCTCTGCAGCTTGTCGTATCCCTTATGGTGCTGGTGAAGCAGCTACTCGCCTTGAGACACGTTTCCCTGATAGTACTGCCAACCCTTATCTATGTTTTGCCGCATTAATGATGGCTGGACTTGATGGAATTAAAGCTGGTGGTTATGAGCTTGTTGGGCCTGTAAATGAGGATCTATTTGAGCTTACTCGTGAAGATCTAAAAGAGCGTAAAATTCCTGAACTTCCTGATACTTTACGTGATGCACTTCAAGCTCTTGAAGTTGATAATGACTTCCTTGCTCCTGTATTTAGTAAAGAATTTGTTGAAGCTTATATTGATTATAAGTTTGAAACTCAAGTTATGCCTGTTGAAGGTCGTCCTACTCCATTTGAGGTTAAGAGTACTTTTAGTTGCTAAGACCTCTTCTACTTCACTATTTTGGTGAGGTAGAGACTTCTATTAAGACTTTTTCCATTCATATACAAGCCAAATTAATAGAGCTATACCTATAGATAGATTTAAATAGCTTCCTCCATCTTCAAAAAATTTCTCTAAAAGCCAATAAAAAGCTCTTCCTGTCGCCTCTGGTGTCTCTAAAGTCATACGATGAGACCAATTTGCAATCTCTCTACCTCGCCAAAATCCAATAATTTCAGGAAAAATAAAAAAGAGAGTTATTCCTAGAAAACCCCAAATAGTTGGAGCTGGTTTTAGTGATTTGGCACTTTGATGTAGGACGGGATTGGTTTTTGCACGATAAAATATATCTCTTAATCTATTTTTCATAGTTAATAATAGATATTTAATTTTTGAAACAGACTATAGTATCAACTGGACTAATATCTATTAATTCTTTAGCCCCTTGAGCTAAAAATGTATCTCTATCTTCTGAGGCTATAACAAGTAAATCAGACTTTCTTTTAGTAAGTTCACTTAATATATCTTCTGAAATTGATACTTCACCAATTTCAAAACTACCTTCAATACTCCCCTCTTTACAAAACTCTTTGAAGCTTTGGCGTTGAGAATCTAGAATTTCTGGTATTTCATCTAATAAAATATTGGAACTAATAGTATTAATTACAGGGTCTACTCCCACTTCAAACTCTGTAGGGAAAAATTGATAATCTTGATATGCTCTCCAAATAGTTTTAGGCTCAAGCTCTCTAAGAAATTTAAGGCATTTTTCTCCTACTTCAAAGGAGTCAATTGTAAGTAGTCCAAGCTTTGGCTTGTGAGAAGCATAGGGCATTAAAACATATATAGGAGATTCTACTTTAGATAAAAGCTTTGATAACTTATTATTTCCACCATTAGTAACAATAAGTATTGAGGATTCTCTATTTGCCTCTAAAGCTACTTGGTCAGGAATATCCCCATCTTTTAAAAGAAACACCCAATCTTCAATACCACGCTCTTTAAATAATTTCTTAAAATGTTTATGAACAATATCAAGATTGCTATTTCTATTTTCATATATTAGTAAATCAAAAAGTTCCTCCTCTTTGACATAAAGAAGTGTTACTCCCATTCCTAAATGTGATGACAATTCATAACATTTATCAACAACTTCCTCCGCCATCTCCAAAGAGCTACAAACTCCTAAAATTCTTTTTTGCATTATAGTAATCCTTTCCAACTCTAAACAGCAAAGAATGGTGTCATCATATTACTAATACCACCAAACAATATAGTAAAAAACGTGAAGAAAAAATATAGAATAAAAATAGCTGGTATTGAGGCTAATGCTAGTTTAACCATAAGCCAAACCAAATCCCAAAATGGTATATCAAGTCCAGCAATTATAACTTTATCTTTTTCACTATCCATTATATCCCTCTCTTTTTATACTACTATCTAGTGCCGTTATATCCCTTTGCCCCATAATCCAATGGAAAATAATTAACTGAGCAAAAAATGGAGTAAACATATTTATTATAGGAACAAAATTTAGTATTGAGGCAAAAAAAGCAATACTCCAAATTGTAAATTTATGCTCTTTTAGTCTATTAAAATCCTCTTCTTGACAATATATACGACAAGTTGCTCTAAAATTGGTATCACGATATAACCAAGCCCATAGGAAAAGCTGAATTAAGACATTAATAATTGGTATAAAAAGAAGAGGAAAAAGCAATATTGAAAGAGCTATAAATATTAGTGTATCTCTTAGAGTAATAAAAGCGTGTCCCGTTTCAATATCTTTTGCATTTATTACTGCTTCAGGATAATCAATATCTAAGATAGTATTGAGAAATGGTCTTCTAAACATAGATAAAACTAAAAATAGTGTAAGAATATAAAAACTATACAGTATATAGAAATTTAAAAGAATAGCACTACCCTCTGCTACTGTTTGAAATGGAAGCCAAGTAAGTAGTTTATCGGCTATAGTACTCTTAAATACTCCCCAATGTGTTAGGATATACCAAGCCCAACCTGCACCAAAAATAAGAAGTGTTGTAAATGAATAGTAGTAATATCCACGTTTCATTCTCCTAAAAAATAGTGGAGCTATAATTGCTGTAACAAAAGAATAAGAGATTAAAACTGCCACTCCCCATAATAAAAAGAGAATAAGCAATGCTCCATTTGCCTTTACCATACTAAAAGGAACCCAACTAATAATATGAGTAGTAAATTTTAATAGTGGTTCCCAAATAATCCACCCAATTCCTATCCAAATAAGTAAAAGTGGCAATCCTGTAATTAATACTTCACGTAAGACAGACCATCTAATTAAATCTCTTAAGCTCCTTAGAAATACTCCATAGGCATACATAAAAATCCCCTTTTGACTATTTATCTTTAGAACATTTCAATGTCTCTGCCTCTATCCATCTAAGACGTGCTAAGATATGTTCCAACTCTTTACGATTCTCTTCACACTCCTTCTCTAACTGTGCTTTCTTTTCCTCCATTTTACTAATTTGTTTTTCAATATCTTTAGAGTCTATAGCACACTTATTAGCCAACTCACTCTCTTTTTCAAGCATCCAATCTGTCATCTTTTTAAGAAATTCAACCATTACTTACACCTTTTTTTAAAATATATATTTATTATACTACTCTAGTTTAGTAAAAAGATAAATATGGTTCTATTTAAAAAAAATAATCACCATTGCTACTTGAGTAGCAATAGTATTTAACTTATTTAACTAAAGTTCTATCATAAAAAAACAAAAAACAGGAGTTTTAAGATGAAAAAGGTTTTACTATCATCACTTACCGCCGTCTTATTAGTTGGAAATGGTCTATATGCTGATGAGTCTAAAGTATCTGAGCTAAAAACAAAAACTCAACTTGTTAGTACTAATGCTATAAATCATGCTAGAGAAAATGCAAATGCTAAAAAAGCGGATATAAAAGTAATAAAGGAGGCTGTTGGAGTAGTTGCCCTAACTAAACAAGCTGTTAGTGAACTAAATCAGAACAAAAAAGATGATGCTATCAAAACTTTAAAAGAGGCCAGTAAAAAGATAAATATACTAATAAATAGAGATAAAATGCCAAAATTGATTCCACTAGATGCTTCAGTAGTTGTAAATCAATTTGCTGGTACAGCTTATAATGCACAAAATGCTGTTATTACTTCCATAGCACTATTAAAGAAAAACAGAGTCCAAGATGCTAGACATATTATTCAAAATCTTAAAGATGAGGTAGATTTTATCACTGTAAATATTCCTTTAGTATCTTATCCTAGTGCATTAAAATTGGCAAGTAATTACCTAAAAGATGGTAATGTATCTCAAGCAAAGAGTGTACTTATAACTGCGTTAAATAGCTTTGTAGAGTTTGATACAATTACTCCTTTGGGTATTGTAGAGGCTCAAGAATTAATTGAAGCAGCTAGTAAAGTTGCTAAAACAGATAAAAAATTGGCTATATCTCATCTTGATGCTGCAAAAGAGGCACTTAAAAAAGCCAAAGCTTTAGGATATACTAGTAGCTCAGATACAAGCTATAAGATGTTAAATAGTGCTATTAATGATGTTGAGACAGAGATTAGGGGTAAGAACAAAGCTGAAAAACTCTTTAGTGATTTAAAAAATATGATAAAAGAGTTTAAAGAAAGAGCCATTAAGATATTCCACAAATAGATAGATACAGGGTGGCTACCCGTATTTATCTCTATCTATTTCAAATATAAAGGATTTATATATGTTAGATTTTACTCTCTTAGAGCCTAGTCCACAAATGCTACAAAAGTTTAATAAACACTCAAAAATATATGGTATTACTTTTCTTATTCTTGGTCTTCTAGGTATCTTTTTCCCTATTCTAATGTCAATTAGTAGTGCTATCTTTTTTGGCTGGTTACTACTTTTTAGTGGTTTTCTTGTAGCTACTCATACTTGGCAAATTAACAAAAGAGATTGGTTAGGTTGGCTAAAGACTATACTATTTAGTGTTACAGGTGCAATGATTATCATAAATCCACTACCAGGCATTATAGCTCTTGGTATTATTTTTGCTATCTATTTTATAGTTGATGCCTTTAGTAATATTACTCTAGCATTCAAGATACGACCAGCAAAAAATTGGTGGATTGCACTACTAAATGGGATTTTATCATCTGGATTAGCAATAATATTTCTTAGTGCCATTAAATATCCTCTTCAAACTATATGGTTGGTTGGCATAATGGTAGGAATTAGTCTATTTTTTGATGGTGTAATGCTTTTGGGCCTCTCTAATAGTATGGATAATAGAGATTGATTAACCTTTGAGAGATAGAATCTAATAAAATCTTAAAAGGGAGTTATAAAATGTCAGAAGAGATAGTTGATCCAGTAAAAAAAGAGCTTGAGAGCCGACGTAAAGCTATTAAAAAGGAGTTAGAACTTCTATTTAAAGTCAATATGAAAATTACAGATTGGGACGTACCAGAGGCTGATGATAAAGAGAGTGCAAATTTAATACTTCAAATTATGCAAGATGAGCTAGATAACCTCAAAGAGGCAGTTAAATCTGGAGAGTACAATAACTATTGATAATATAGCCTTTACATCAATGGAATAGGCATTCCATTGATTGTAAGACCTCCGTTTTGGAAGCGAATTATAAAATATACAACTCCATTCTCACTCTTAGCTAATGTTCTAAGTACTATTGCTACTTTTTTAGGGAATAAAGAGAGTAAAGATGAGAAGTCTCTCTCTTGTAATTGAAGTTTTCCGTTTGCAAATATATTACCAAGTATCATTAGTGGAGCCATAGAGTTTTTCATATTGACTTGATTTTTCATTAGCTCTGCTTGTGCTTTAAACTTCATATTACCCATAGATATACTATCCCCTCCTTGAGTAAATCGAGTTTGTCCAATTGATAGAGGTGAAAAATATACTTTAACTCCTGTATTTAGCATTTTATTCAAAATCTTATCTCTATTTTCACTATTTCTATTAATTAATAGTATTGGTAATGGATTATATAGGTTATCTATACCATAATTTAAAACAATACTTTTAACCTTTCCACTGTAAGAACCATTTATAAGAGTTCTTTCTTCAAAGGAGATAGAGTCAATTTTAGTAAACTCTGAGTAGTTTAACAATCTACTAGTTTTCAATCTATAATTACTCTTCCACCCCTCAATCTCTCCTGCATTACTACTATTAGAAGAGAAATTTTTAAAACTTCCATATTTGAGACTTATATGAAAATCATAGGAGTTATTCCCATCTAAAAATGGTAAGAGAAGGCTATCTTTACTAAAATAATATCTATTTATGGATTTTAAATTAGATAGACTATCTCCTAATTTTTCTATAAGATTTTTCCATACTCTAGGCTTTATATTATTACTTCCACCATCAAGTTTAAAATCTCTTATAGATAATTCTGTTGTATCAGAGATACTAGGAACCCTTGCATCAAATTTACCTAAATTGAAAAAGGCTCTATAGACCACATTTTGATTCTTACTTAAAGTTGCTCTATCTGATATATTTAAATCTTCAATATTAAAATTATTCATAGCCAAATTTTCAAGATATGCTAGATTTAAACTATCTAAATGGCACTCTCCTTCTCCTAATAGCTTTGAATCCATCTTATAAGAACAGCCTAAATTATCAATCAATAAAGACCCTGGACTATCTTTTCCTTTTGAGCCAATAGTAAAATAACCCCCTTTTATATTACATTGATGAAAAAGAGCAATATGAGTACACTCAATTTTAGCTCCATTCCAAACTAAATAGTTTTTATCACTATCATTTTGTTGAAAATTCATCTTTTCAAATTTGACTTTAAAAGAGTATGTTGATGGATTTACTGTTAGATATACACCTCTTCTCTCTCTTACTAAATAAGATAAAAATGAGTTTTTATCAAATTGATTATTACCAACTAGATATATATGAATACTATTATCTTGTAGATTGTTATATCGTTTCCAATCGATATCTATAGCAAAATGGACTCCATTAAGATAGGAAAAATTATAATTAGTACTTCTAAAAACTTTTACAACAGAATCTGAAAAGATATTTTTAATAATCCATTTAAATAGTTTATTACTATCTCTAATTTCAACAACATAATGTTTAATATCCCCATTTTGTGTTTGAGTAAGTACTAAAACTCCTTTATCTCTAAAATCTATTTTAGAATGTTGTGAGCTACTTATATTTTTAAAACTAAAATTCTTTAATACCATATTGGGAGATGAGAAAGATGGTATAGAAGTTAGAACAATACCCATAATCAAAGCTTTAACCCTCTTACTTACTTTAATTTTCATTAACTATTCCTATCAATATATTTTTATCAATAATATCTAAAAATTAATAAGAGTAAATAGATAATTAGACTCTATTGACTAACTATAAGGTAGTAACTATAATTGGGGTATGAAAATAAAATCAATTTTTACCAATGGTGCGGGGATTCTTCTATCTAGAATTTTTGGATTTATAAGAGATTTGATGATGGCTTCAATATTAGGAGCTAATATATATAGTGATATATTCTTTGTTGCATTTAAGCTTCCAAATCTATTTCGTAGAATCTTTGGAGAAGGAGCCTTTGCACAAAGCTTTTTACCATCATTTATAGCTAGTCGTTATAAGAGTATATTTGCTACTCATATTTTGCTTAATATGCTAGGGGTGATAATAAGCCTATCCATAATTGTGGGACTCTTTGCTCTACCTATAACTCAACTTATAGCTCCAGGATTTAGTCAAGATACCATATTAATAGCCTCAAAATATTTAGCTATACAGTTTTGGTATCTACCTCTAATATTTCTTGTAACTTTTCTTGGAGCCCTTCTTCAATATAAAGAGCATTTTGTAACTACTGCTTTTTCTACCGTCTTGCTAAATATATCTATTATTTGTGGGCTTTTAATAAGTAGAGATATGCCAAAAGATAAAATCTTACTTATTCTTAGTTATAGTGTAATTATTGGTGGATTACTTCAAGTAGTTATACATTTAATAGTAGCTCATAATTTCAAATTTATAAAGATGTTATGGATTGGTCTTATCTCCCTAAGAAGATACAAAGAAAAAATTGTAGAAGATACTCAACGCTTTTGGTTTAATTTCTTTCCTGCTATTTGGGGAAACTCAACAACACAAGTAATGGCATTTTTAGATACTTGGCTTGCTTCATTTCTTACAAGTGGTTCTATTAGTTATCTCTACTATGCAAATAGAATTTTTCAGCTTCCACTTGCTCTTTTTGCTATTGCTCTTAGTACAGCTATCTTCCCATCAATTGCTAAATATATACGCCATAATGATGAGGAGAATGCACTAAAACAGATGAAACGTGGCTTTTGGATTCTATTATCACTTCTATCATTAGCTACAATAGGAGGAGTTATATTTAGTCAAGAGATTATCTGGCTTCTTTTTGAAAGAGGAGCTTTTACGAGAGCTGATACTACTGAGACTGCTTTAGTTTTACAAATGTATCTAATCGGACTTCTCCCATTTGGTTTAGCCAAACTATTTAATCTTTGGCTCTACTCTAGGCACGAACAGGCAAAAGCAGCAAAGATAGCTACATACTCACTTGGAGGCTATATTATTGGGGTATTGCTATTTTTCAAAACTTTGGGAGCTGTGGGATTAGCTTTGGCTAGTACACTATCTGGATTCATTAGTTTTATACTTATATTATATTTCTTTGGCTGGAGTAAATTTAAAAACTTCTTAGAAAAGAAGCTACTATCTATTTTTCTATTTGGTATAGTAGTAAGTGGTATCTTAATGTGGGGAGTACATATAGTTCTACTACACTATTTTAATATTTAAATACTAGGGAAGTTTTTTTGTACCTAAACTACTTAAATGCTCAGTTAGTGTTTTTTGCATTATCATCCCATTTTCCATAATAACTCCAATTGTGAAGATATAGTTTGATAAATTACCACTTAAAGCATTATTCATATCTAATGTAGCAATAATGGGAGCTACTACAACTAAACATACAGGAATTGCCATAAGTAATTGTTGCTTAAGAGGTGGGCTATCTTCATTAACAAAGGCTCTTTTACGTATATAGACACCTAAAAAATAGGCACCAAATGGGACAAACCAGGTAAAAAATATTGCAAAGTAATTACTTGGTTCTGAAAGAGGCATTTATATCTCCTTTATATTTAATAAGATATGGGATATCATCTTTTTCCCCATTATAGAGCCAACCTATTAAATTATTATCCATAACTCTTACTTTCCACCACTCATCAACAAAAACTCGCTTCTTTTCAAGAAGCATTACTACTGTTCCCTTTTTTACTATAGCAATTTGTTTACCCTTTTTATATAGTGGAAAAGTTGGATATTTATCTCTTAGTATAAGATTTCCATTAGCCTTAAATAGTTCTTGTGCTACCAAACCTGTAAATAGTATTACTAAAGATAACAATATTGCTTTCATATCCCTCTCCTCTTATATAAGATATATTATATATTAAGATTTTACACTATTTTGATTAACTAAACTATTGGCTATAAAAATTCCACCAAATAGACCAAAAAGAGCTAAGTTAAATTGATGTGTTAAAAGGGTCTCTGGAATAAATGAAAATATATAAATTGTTATAAAGAGCAAAGACCTATCTTTTATCTCTCTATCTTTAATTGGTAACCTTATAAAGTAATATATATATAAAATAAATAGAATAAGCCCTACAACTCCTGTTTGTAAAAGAAACAATAGATACTGATTATGAGGAGTATTCCTACCCATAAACTTTCTCATATGAGGAGTAAAATAGTCATATTTATGCTTAGCTACCTCTTTTGCTGTCTCTAATTCAAAATCACCAACACCCACTCCAAAAATGGGGTGATGCTTTACGATATTAAATGTTGTAATATAGTATGCCACTCTAATTCCAATAGAGTTATCAAGTTTCCCTTGCTCTATCTTCTTAATGTTATCAATAGTTCCTTGAACTCTATTATGAAATGGTGTGATAAAGTTATA
>WGFZ01000095.1 GCA_015491955.1 Nitratifractor sp.
CAAAGCTTTTCTCAGAGATTGGGCGTTTTAATAGTTTACGTAAAGATGGAGCAAAAATAGGTGTAACAGGTTGCACAGCTAGTCATTTAGGTAAAGAGATTATCAAACGAGCTTCTTATGTCGATTTTGTATTGGGTGCTAGAAATGTCTCCAAACTTACAGAAGTTTTAGATAAGAAACACGCAGTTGAGGTAGATATTGATTACGATGATAGTAACTATACATTTGCTGAGTATAGGAGTAATCCATTTAAAGCTATGGTCAATATCTCAATAGGGTGTGATAAGCAGTGTACATTTTGTATTGTTCCTGCAACTAGAGGTGAAGAGATATCTATCCCAAGCCGTCTAATTATTCAAGAGGTTGAGAGAGCAGTTAAAGCAGGTTCCAAAGAGATAATGCTTTTAGGACAGAATGTCAATAACTATGGGCGTCGTTTTAGTAGAGGTGAAGATGAAGTAGAGAATTTTACTCAGCTTTTACGTAGAGTTGGTGAAGTAGAGGGAGTAGAGAGAATTAGATTCCAATCTCCTCACCCACTTCATATGGACGATGCTTTTTTAGATGAGTTTGCCTCTAATCCTAAAATTTGTCCTCAAATTCACGTTCCTTTACAAAGTGGTTCTACAAGATTACTAAAAAAGATGAAGAGAGGTTATAGTAAGGAGTGGTTTTTAAATCGTTGTCAAAAAATTAGAGAACGAGTACCAAATGTTGCAATTTCAACAGATATTATTGTGGGATTTCCCGGAGAGAGTGAAGAGGATTTTGCTCAAACTATGGAGGTAGTAGAGACTGTTGGCTTTGATCAAATATTTAGTTTTCGTTACTCTCCAAGACCACATACAGAGGCTGAAAAATTTGAAGAGCAAGTTCCAAAAGAGATTTCTAGTGAGCGTCTAAGGGTATTACAAAACCGTCAAGATGAAATAGTTGATGAGATTATGGCTTCTCAAGAGGGAAAGATTCACGAGGTATATTTTGAAGAGCTTAGAGCAAACAATAGAGTCTCTGGACGTAGTGCAGATGGAAGACTTGTAAGTGTTGAAGGTAGTGAGGAGCTTCTTGGTAAGATAGCTCTAGTAAAAATCAAACGTGCTATGCGTCGCTCTCTTGAGGGAGAACTTGTATAGGTATATATGAATCTTCCTTCACTTATAGATGAATTTCTTGATTATCTTCTAAATATCCGTGGATATAGCAAGACAACGGTTAAGACCTATGAGCAGTCTTTAAGACAGATGCTCTCTTTCTCTAAATTAAATATTCAAGAAGACCCAGTAGTCTTAAATATAATTCCGCTTCGTAGATATATCTCTAAAAATAGTCGTAGAACAATAGTAAAGAAACTTAGTGCTATTCGCTCTTTTGTATCATATCTTAATAGGCAAAGGGGTATATCGATTATATTAGAGGGTGAAGAGTCTATAAAAGTTCCTAAGAGTTTACCTAAACCAATTGATGAAAAGTATATTTTAGAGGTAATGGCTGATGCTAATGTTATGCAACAGTTAATTTTAGCACTACTTTATGGTTTAGGATTAAGAATCTCTGAACTTGCATCTTTAAAGCGTGAGAATATTCAAGATAATTGGATTACTATTACTGGTAAAGGTAGCAAGAGTAGGCAACTACCTATACCTAGTAGGGTATATGAGCTATTAAATAGTTATCTTAGTCTCTATCCAAATAGTGAGTATCTTTTTGAAAAAGATGGTTTGGCAATGAATAGTTCTCAGTTACGTTATCGGATAGAAAAACTTTTTCGCTCTCACGGAATAAAAGCGACTCCCCACCAGTTAAGACACTCTTTTGCTACTCATCTATTAGAAAGAGGTGCTAGAATATCTGATGTTAGTGAACTATTAGGACACTCAAGTATGGCTACAACACAAATATATACAAAGCTAGGTAATGCACAAAAGTTAAGAGAGTATATGAAAGCTCACCCATTAGGGGGGACAAAAGGTAATAAGTAGAGCCAAAGCCCCACTATATTAAAAAACAAGAAGTTATAACAAGAAGTTTCAAATGCTAAGGCCAATTAAAGAGCCTCTTCATCCTCTTCACCTGTTCTAATACGAACAGAGTGTTCAATAGGTGTAACAAATATCTTACCATCACCAATCTTACCAGTTCTCGCAGACTCTTTGATAGTCTTTAGAGCAGTCTCAAGATACTCATCACTACTTACAACAATCTCTATTTTAACTTTAGGAATAAAATCTACGACATATTCAGCACCACGGTATAGTTCACTATGCCCTTGCTGACGTCCATAACCCTTTACCTCTGTTACAGTCATACCCTCAATTCCAGCTTCAACAAGTGCCTCTTTAACCTCTTCAAGTTTAAAAGGTTTAATCACCGCTTCAATCTTTTTCATTTTCTATCCTTAATACTATATATTTTTATAGGATTAGAGGTTAATAGCCTCTTCTCCATGAACTGCCTCATCAAGCCCCATAAGTTCAGTCTCATCATCAACACGTCCACCACCAGTAAGTAGGCTAGAGATGAAATATACTATAGCTGTCATTATAGCACTATATACAATAGTTAATAATATAGCTTCAATTTGAGATACTAGTTGAGAACTTAAAGAGAATTTAGGATCTTTTAAATATGGAGCGATAAATAGTGCTGTAGCAATAGAACCCCAGATACCAACTAGACCATGAACCCAAAATGCATCTAAAGAGTCATCAACAGGGAAGAGTCTTTTGATTTTAGATACTCCAAATGCTCCTAAAGCACCACCTACTAGACCAATGATAATAGCACCAATTACATCAGCAGAACCAGATGCAGGAGTAATAGCTACCAAACCAGCAACAGCACCAGAAGCACCACCTACTAAAGTAGCCTTTTTATAAAGTATATACTCTACAAGAAGCCAACCAATTACACCAACAGATGCTGCAACATTAGTTACCAAAAAGGCATTAGCAGCTATACCATCAGCTGCAACTTCACTACCAGCGTTGAATCCAAACCAACCAAACCAAAGAAGAGCAGCACCTAGAACTACTAAGATAGGAGAGAATGGCTTAACAGATGCTTTACCAAAGTCTCTACGTTTACCAAGAATCATAGCTACTACAAAACCAGCTACACCAGCATTGATATGAACAACAGTACCACCTGCAAAGTCCATCTCACCAAAGTTTAGCATATTACCGCCACCCCAAGCCCAGTGAGTAATAGGTGCATATACAACTAAAATCCAAAGAGCTGAAAAGAGTGCAAATGTAGAGAATTTAACTCTCTCAATCATTGAACCACTAGCAATAGCCACAGCAATGGCTGCAAATGTACCTTGGAAAGCTACAAATAGAAGCTCTGGAATAGTCCCATTTACACTTTTATCTGTAATTCCAGATAGAAATAGCTTACCTGTACCAATAATATCACCACTACCAAAAGCGATAGAGTACCCTGCAATTACCCAAATAAGTGTTCCAACGGCAAAGGCAATTAAACTCATTCCAATTGTATTTAGTACATTTTTACGGCGAGTTAGACCACCATAAAATAGTGCCAATCCAGCTGGAGTCATTAGCATTACAAATGCAGTTGCTACAATCATCCAAGCTGTATCACCAGTATCAATCTTATCTCCTGCCATAGCAAAAACAGGAGAAAGAAGTGCAAGTAGAGCGACAAGTCTCAACTTCATCAAACATCCTTTATATAGAGATTATTTTATAGTTATATTATATTGTATTTCTTTTTTTAATATGTGTATAAAATTTAGGCAATTTAAAATAGAATAAATTAAAATTGATCTCTATTAGTTACAATTTTTATCTCTTCTTCAAGTTTTATTCCAAAACTATCAAAAACTCTTATCTTTGCTAAATTTATAAGTTCTATTGCCTCTTCATATCTCCCATCACCAAGATTTACTAAAAAATTAGCATGTTTTTCACTCCAAGCCATATCTCCTATTTGGTAGCCTTTTAGTCCAACAGCCTCAATTAATGCTCCAGCATAAGCTCCTCTTGGATTTTTAAAAGCACTTCCAGCACTTGGCTCTTTGGGTTGATTATCTCTTAATTTTAGTAACTCTTTACGAAGTGAGTCATCATAGCCGTATTTTAGTGGAAAACGAGCAGATGTAGCTACTCCATTTAGTTTAGCAAAACGATATCCGTGAGGTATAGATTTAGCCTCTATCCATCTATTGTCTATTTTGATACTATGAAGTAGAGAAAAAATTTCGTACGATTTAACTCCAGCATTCATTGCTAACATTCCTCCTAGCATACCTGGTAATTTAGCTACAAATTCAAATCCTGCTATATTGTTTTTACGAGTAAAGCTAAGAATTTTACCTGTAGGAGTTGAAGCCCCTATCTCAATAAAATCTCCATCAATTTTACAGTAATCAAAATCTTTAGAGAGCATTATAAGAGGTGGTGGAGTAGGGGATATTAGTAGGTTATTAGCTCCACCTACAAGAAAAGAGTTAGTAGGAATTTTGTCTCCTAACTCTATTATCATTACATCTACCTTTGGACCAATCTTAATACTAGAGTAATGAGAAAAATCGATAGTTTTAACAAACATTAAAGCCTCTTTATAGTGAACGCCACTTGGTATATTCACTAGGTATTAAGTAATCTTCTATTTCAATAGGAGTCTCCCATAATCTATTCTCATATCCTATCTCATATAGACGATTTAGAGCCTTTATCTGTATTTTTGAGAGTTTAGCACTATTATCAGAGGCATACATATTTAAATATTGTTCCAAGAGTCTATCTGAAATTCTTACAAGATTATTCTCTTCAAGAATTTTACAAAGCTCTCTTTTTCTCTCATTTGCAACCTCTACACCTTTGATTAAAATATCTTCAATCTCAATAGCACGATTTAGTGGAATACTACGTCTAAGTGCCATTCCACCAAGTGGCAAGGGTAGTTCATCTTTTGCTAACTCTTGCCAAATATCCCAAACCTCTTTTTCCACTTCTAATCTATCATCAAAATTTAAAATTGATTCGTGAATTAAAACACCAGCATCAACTTTACCATCTAATACAGCCTTTTCAATCTCAAGAAAATTCATATATATAGGACGAGCTTCAGGATAGAATATTCTCACTAGCATAGCATTGGTGGTATATCTACCAGAGAGAGCTACTTTAAAATTTTTATGTAATCTTTTCCCTTTTTGCTTTATAACTTTAGGACCATACCCCTCTCCAAAACTTACTGCTGTTTTTAAAAGAGCATAATCATTCTTGATTAAGGGATAGGCTCCAAAGCTAATAGCACTTACATCATAAGTTCCCTTTAGTGCTTCAATATTTAGTGTTTCAATATCTAGACCAATATTTTTAAAATTATAATCTAGTGTATCAACCCAGCCAAAATATATAGCATAGTACATAAAAATATCATCAGCATCAGGAGAGTGGGCTAGTTGAACATTCATAATTGCTCCAAGATTTAATTTAAGTAGATACGATTATATCGCACTATAAATATTCACATATTGAAATTTTTATCAACTAAGTAGGAACTTACTGCTAAAATCACAATAATTTATATAATTGATTAAAAAAAAGGGGTAGAGATGTCCATAGATGCACAGAAGAAAAAAGCGTTAGATATGGCAATTAAACAGATTGATAAGACCTTTGGAAAAGGTACATTAATGCGTTTGGGTGATAAAGATATAGAGCCAATAGCATCTATTAGTACAGGCTCATTGGGTCTTGATATGGCTTTAGGAATAGGTGGTATTCCACAAGGTAGAATTATTGAAATTTATGGACCAGAATCTTCAGGAAAGACGACACTAGCACTTCAGACTATAGCCTCAGCACAAAAAGAGGGTAAAGTTTGTGCCTTTATTGATGCAGAACACGCTCTTGATGTAATGTATGCTAAAAATCTTGGGGTAGATATTGATAATCTGCTCGTTAGCCAACCAGATTTTGGTGAACAAGCCCTTGATATACTAGAGACGGTTGCTCGTAGTGGAGCTGTAGATTTGGTAGTTATTGACTCAGTTGCAGCTTTGACACCTAAGAGTGAGATTGAGGGTGATATGGGTGATAGCCACGTTGGACTCCAAGCTAGACTTATGAGCCAAGCCCTAAGAAAGCTTACTGGGATACTACATAAGATGAATACTACCGTTATATTTATTAATCAAATTCGTATGAAGATTGGAATGATGGGATATGGTTCTCCAGAGACTACCACAGGTGGGAATGCTTTGAAATTTTATGCATCCATTAGACTTGATGTTAGAAGAATTGCAACACTAAAGCAAGGAGATTCTCAAATTGGTAACCGTGTTAAGGCTAAGGTTGTAAAAAATAAAGTAGCTCCTCCATTTCGTCAAGCAGAGTTTGATATTATGTTTGGAGAAGGTATTAGTCAAGAGGGTGAGTTGATAGATTACGGTGTAAAACTTGATATTGTTGATAAATCAGGAGCTTGGTTTAGCTATGGAGCAAAGAGACTTGGACAGGGTAAAGAGAATGCTAAACAGACACTTAAAGAGGATTTAGAACTTAGAGCAGAGATCGAGAAAAAGATAAAAGAGGCACTTGGCTTTGGTTCAGCTTTAGCTATGGATGAATCTGAGATTGAAGATGAAAAAGAGTAGTCTTCATCTTCACTATATATTGGATAAAATACTCTATTTAAAATAGAGAAAAGGAATTTCTATGATTTTTATTGAGGACATTGTAGCTGATGAGGTACTTGATAGTCGGGGTAATCCTACGGTTCGTACTACAGTACGTTTGAGTGATGGTACAGTAGCTAGTGCAATTGTTCCAAGTGGTGCTAGTACAGGAAAGAGAGAAGCTTTAGAGCTTCGTGATGGTGATAAGAGTCGATACCTAGGCAAAGGTGTTTTGAAAGCTTGTGAAAATGTAAATACTCAAATTGCTGAAGCCTTAGTTGGAATGAGTCCTTTTAATCAAGCAGAGATAGATTCTATTATGAAAGAGGTAGATGGTACTCAAAACTACTCTAATCTAGGAGCAAATGCTGTACTTGGTGTATCTATGGCAGTTGCTAGAGTTGCTTCAGAGTCATTGAAGATACCTCTATATAGATATTTAGGAGGAGCAAATGGTGTTGTAATGCCTGTTCCTATGTTAAATATTATCAATGGAGGGGAACACGCTGATAATGATGTAGATTTTCAAGAGTATATGATTGTGCCTAGTGGATTTGAGACATTTAGTGAAGCACTCAGAGCTAGTAGTGAGGTTTACCATACACTAAAAAAGATTCTATCTGATATGGGACATAGTACATCTTTAGGCGATGAGGGTGGTTTTGCTCCAAATTTAAGTAACAATGAAGAGCCAATTCAAGTAATTATGCAAGCTATTGAAAAAGCTGGTTATAAAGCTGGTGAAGATATTGTGATTGCCCTAGATGTCGCTTCTAGTGAGCTTGTAGATGAGAATGGAAAATATCTTTTAAAATCTGAAAATAGGGCTTTAACAAGTAGTGAACTAATTAGCTACTATGAAGAGCTTGTAGCTAAATATCCTATTGTTTCAATCGAAGATGGTTTGAGTGAAGATGATTGGGAGGGCTGGAGAGAACTTACTGAGCGTTTAGGAGATAAGATTCAGCTTGTTGGAGATGACTTATTTGTTACAAATGCTAATATTTTAGCAGAAGGGATTGATAGAGGTGTTGCAAATGCTATCCTTATCAAACCAAATCAGATTGGAACGGTTAGTGAAACAATGCTTACTGTTCGACTAGCTCAACGTAATGGTTATCGCTGTGTAATGAGTCATCGTTCTGGTGAGAGTGAAGATAGCTTTATTGCTGATTTTGCTGTTGCTCTAAATACTGCTCAGATAAAGACAGGTTCTACAGCTCGTAGTGAGAGAATTGCTAAATATAATCGTCTTCTAAGTATTGAAAAAGAGCTAGGAGAGTTTGAGTATCTTGGTAGTGAACTATTCTAAGATTTTTATATGTTTCAAGAGGTAGAAGAAGATAGAGATGTGCTAGAGGCTAAAACAACTTGGTTTGGTCTCTCTCCTACTACACTTATACTAATTTTTATTGGGATTTTTCTCTTAGGATTTTATATTGGTATTTTACTATTTGGTGAAAACTCTATAGAGGTTCTTGATGAACTTCATAATGAAAAAGTATCTTTAGAATCTGAGAAGAGACACCTTCAAGAGGAGAATCAGAAACTTCAGAAAGTATATTTTGAACTATTTCAGATTATTGGAGATTAATTTCTGCCTCTCCTTGTAATCTTCCAACTCTTTTTTTTGAGTTTCTCTTGGTAGATTATTAGAATTTTTAGCGTAAACATAGAGAATATAACCTCCAATAGACTTGCAAGAATTAACTTATTATATGTCATCAATGTGATACTTCCACTGTTGTAACCAATAGTTGCAACTGCGATTAGGAGTGTTAAAGGCATAGAGAGAGCAAAAGCAACACTTAACGCATCTAATGAAGTATATATATATTTCAAATGAAAAGCTGCTAGAATTCTAATTACAATCATAATAAGTGTAATTAGTAAAGCACCAGAGAGTACCCCTGGGGTCAATATAGATTTTATATCAAATGAGACTCCGACGTGAATAAAAAATAGTGGAACTAAAAAGCCAAATCCTAGACTTGACATCTTCTCCTCTAAACCCTTTTTATGGTGGAAAAATGCACTTATGGCAACACCAGCTATAAATGCACCTAGTGCGAGTTCCAAATGTAAAATCATCATTATTGTTATAAGTAGAAAAAATAGGGCTATTGCAAGTCTAATATCTTGGTCAGAGTTATCCATAGATGGCATTAATTTCTTTTTAAACTCTGGAAACCACCAAAAAAGAAGTTTAAATAGTCTGTAGCTTAGATATATACCAATGATAAATAGTAGAAGATAAGATACCTTAAATAGGAGTTCCCAACTAAAACCGACATTGCTAGCTGCATCAAGTATAGTCAATGCTGTAATACTAGCAATTTCACCCATTACACCAACAATAATTGAGAGATTTAGCCAATTTTGGCTACGTCCATATATCTTAATCATAGATGCCAATAGACCAATAGATATAAGTGGAAGTGAAGCAGTTACAATAGGTGGTAGATTAAAGATAAAGCCACTTATAATAGCAAGAAATCCTAAACTTATAACAAAAAGTATGGCTTGACGAATGACTATTTTGGGACTATTTGTAATCTCTTTTAAATTTACCTCCATTCCTGCAAGAAACATAAGATATAAAAATCCAACCTCTGCAATTAGGTCGAAGTATGGATTTTCATGTAGTAATCCAATAGCTGTAAGTAGCGTACCTATCGTAATCTCAACAGGAGGAGTTGGAAGCCAAAGTAATCTAGCTATAAAGGGGGAAAACCAAATTAGTAGAGATAGGCTTAGTATTAAAATAATATCAGGTGTCATAACAACTCATTGCTATTTTATATCCTAAACTTTTAAGCATTTGTCTATCAGAATAGGGTGTTTGACCTTTTGTAGTAAGATAGTTTCCAATGACAATGGCATTTGCTCCAGCTTCAAACATCAATTTCTCTTCCCCTTTAAATAGAGCTTCACGCCCACCTGCAACCATTAATAGTGGAAGTTTATCAAATAGCTTTTTTGTCTCTTTTATAATATCTAAAGCCTCTTTTTGATTGATAGTACGTTGTGTAATTGGTAGAGCAGGATTTGGAATATAAAAGTTTAGAGGAATAGATTCTGGTTTTAAAGAGTATAGAGCCTTTAATAGACTTTTTTGGTCATCTCTACTCTCTCCCATACCAAATATACCACCACTACAAAGAGCTAATCCCTCCATCTTGACCGCTTCACAACTCTTATAACGCTCCTCCCAACTGTGAGTTGTACAGATTGAGGGGTAATACTCTTTACTTGTCTCTAAGTTGTGATTGTAGCTACTTATACCATTAGCTTTTAGATAGCGTAACTGCTCTGCTGTAGCCGTACCATTACAGGCTATGAGGTGTAGTTGAGGTAATTTTTGCTTTAATGCTCTAGCGAGTTTAGCAATATACTCAGTAGTTATATCATCAAGTCCTTTACCATCTGTAACAAGACAGTATCCCAATGCTCCATTTTTTTGGGCAACTTGTGCCTCTTTTATGACACTAGACTCATTTTTAAAGCGGTAGCGTTGAATCTTAGCTTTATATCTTATACTTTGAGTACAAAATTTACAATCTTCGCTACAACTTCCACTTCGTAAATTATTAATAGCACATAAAAAGATTGATTTCACACCACTCCTTATTACCATTTAAACTTTTAAATTAGATTATAGCAAGAATTGCTATTCTAATAGGATTCATTCTATTTAAAATTTTTAAATAGATATAATAGTAGCTTTATTTATCTAAGTAGTTATTTTTTTAAGTAGGAGAGGTGTGTGTATAAATTCCCTTTTGAGATATGGATACTTTTTGTAATTTTGTCTATTTTAATTATCATCGCTACTATCGGTATATTTTTTATCTTACGTAAAATAAAATATTTAAATATACGCCAAGAGCAGATTAAGAGGCAACAAAAAGAGCTTAAGCAACAGGCAAAAATATTTAGCCATTTAGGAGAAGATATTTTTAACTTAAGTAAAAGTATGAGTGTTCATACTACTGAACTTCAAGATGAGGTAGAAAATTGTCATTTAGAAAAGAAGCTAGAGACAGTTATCGATATGGAGAATCAAATTGTTGATAGTGCTGTAAATCTATTGAATTTTTTAAAATTAAAAGCGAATAATATTAAGATAGAAAATAGAGAATTAAATATTAATAAGATGCTCGATGATGTAATGGAAGGGGTTTTATCAAGAGTTGCTCGTAGAGATGTTGAGTTGGTATTTGAGATGGGGAAGAGTCTTCCACAAATAGTTAGAGGAGATTATAGTAATTTTGTTGAAGTTATGCAAAAACTCTTAGTTTATGCCATAAATACGACTTCTGGCAAAGAGGTGCGTTTAAGAGTTGATGCTAACTGTTATGATGGATTGAGTGATTTACAGATACATATCTATTTTATACCTAATGAAAAAGATAAAAATAGTGATACATTTTTTACTCCTAGTTATGATGAAAAGAGTGGGGAGTATAGACGACTTGGGTTATATGTTGCTTCAGAGATTATTAAACTATTAGGTGGAAGTATTAAACTATTTTCTTTAAACTCTAAAGAAGAGATTTCAATGGTAATATCTATACCATTAGAGTGTAATGAAGATATAAGGCAGAAGTCTTCTATATCAAACAATAACTCTTTAAAAAAGAGTATTTTAATTTTTATAGAAAATTATGAAGTATCCTTTGCCCTTAAAGAGATGCTGGAATTTTTGGGTTGTTATGTTGTAATTAAGTGTATTGATGAGCTTAATAGTCAAGATACAAATTATAAAGATTTTGATATTTTAATTATTAATGAGAATATTTTAGATGAAGAGTTAAAACATAAAATTCAAGAGATAAAATATAAAAATAGTATTAAAGTGATAGCACTAAATAGTCTATTTAATATATCCAATATATTTAAATCCAATAAGCTTATAGATACATATATCAATAATCCATTTACTAGAGAGAGACTCTATGAGACTATCTCAAATCTTTATAAAGATAAGATAGATATGGATAATGATACTCAAGCAAGTGATAAAAAATTTATTAGAGACTATAAAGATGAGGCAAATATAACTTTAGATGATTTTGCTAAATTTAATGGAGGAAAGCTTTTAGTAGTTGAAGATAATGAGATAAATATACGTGTACTACTTAAAATATTAAGTGGTTCTGGAATTGAAATTGCTACAGCAAAAAATGGACTTGAGGCAGTTGAGTATATCAAATCTCTTAAAGAAGAGGATAGATTAGATTTGGTGTTGATGGATATAAATATGCCAATAATGGATGGTTATGAGGCTACTCAAAAGATAAGAGAATTACCAAAAGGAGAGAGGCTTCCTATAGTTGCACTATCTGCACTCAACTTAAATAATGAGATTGATAGAATGCAGATGGTTGATTTATATGGCTTTATTGAAAAGCCTATACGTCTTGGAAAGCTATATAGTGTTTTTGAACTCTATTTACCTACTGATAAAGAAACGAAACTTCAAATTAGTCAAAATAGTGCTACTCCTCCAAAAGGTATTGATTGGGAAGGTGCTTTAGAGAATATAGACAATAATGAAGCTCTTCTTGAAGAGCTTTTATGTAATTTTGTTAATGCCTATAAGAATATAGGAGATAAGATTTTAAAAAGTTATGAGATAGGAGATGATAATACTCTACGTGAAATATTTTTAGATTTACTTGGTTTAACTGGAAGTCTTGGAGCAAACGAACTTCATAATCTTTCTAAATCTATATATTGGGAGTTAAGATATGATAAAGTAGAGGATATTAGCAAGAATATAAAAGATTATATTAGACTACACAATCAACTAATTGAGAATATTACAGATTACTTTAAACGAGAAAACTCACGACAAGCTATATCTACTTGCCAACTCTCCTCTTCCCAATAGCTATCTTTATTGATAGCGTGTGATAGATGGTGAATCTTATATATATTTTTTGATATATTATAATCCAAAAGTACTGCTTGGCACTCTCTAGTATCTCTTGCACATACCTCACCTGGATTTATATATAGTGTATTACCTCTATACTCTATATCAAATTTGTGAGTATGCCCATATATAACAATATCACTATCTGGGCTTAAATAGAGTGGGAGATGCATCATCTTAATTTTTAATTCTTGAATCTTAAAATAGTAAGGCTCTTTATGAATATTATATTTTTGAGAAAGAGAATAGAGATTGCGGTCATTATTTCCAAATACTGCTACATAAGGCAGTTTTGACTCTTTTAAATCTATTAGATTATCTTCTATACATAGATCACCAGCGTGTAGAATATACTCTGCTCCCTCTTCAATTAGCTTTTTTATAGCCTTTTGTTGTAAATCACTACGATAGTGAGAATCAGAGATAATACCAATTTTCAATCTTATAGCCCCATCTTACCAGGATTTAAAATTCCATTTGGGTCAAAGGCTCTTTTGATAGCTCTAAAGAGTTCTAGTTCAGAAGGTTTAAATGCAATATCCATAAACTCAGCCTTACTTAGACCAATACCGTGTTCTCCACTTAGTGTTCCTCCTAAATCTACAACTAACTCAAATATCTCTTTAATTGCACTATGACCCTTCTCTAACTCTTTAGAATTACTCCCATCAACCATTACATTAACGTGAATATTTCCATCTCCTGCGTGTCCAAAACAAGGAACAACTAAACCATATTTTTCACCAATAGCATATATATCTTTTAGAGCCTTAGGTAGCATACTCCTTGGAACTGAAATATCTTCATTTAGCTTTTTAGTTCCATAGATTGTAATAGATTGAGAAGCTCCTCTCCTACCTTTCCAAATTAAATCACGCTCTTTAGAGTCTGTGGCTACTCTAAACTCTTGAACACCATTTTCACGAAAAGACTCCTCAAGGACTTTTAGTTGAAACTCAATCTCCTCTGCCACATTTCCATCAACATCACCAATTAGTAAAGCTCCCGCCTCTTTTGGTAAATCAATTCCCAACTTCTCTTTAACTGCCTTTACAACTAAAGAGTCTAAAAACTCCATCGCTACTGGGTTAGCACCATTAGCAAGAGATTTAAATACAGCATTCATAGCCATTTCAACATTTGGAAAAATACCCATATATGATTTTGCATATTTTGGTTTAGGTATTAGTTTGAGTGTAATTTCAGTAATTACAGCAAGGCTACCTTCACTTGCAGTAAGAATACCTGCAATGTTATAACCAGCTACATCTTTTATAGTTCGTTTTCCTGCACGGATAATATCTCCATTTGGCAATACAGCTCTAAGTGCCATTACATAATCTTTGGTTAGTCCATATTTAGCTGCACGCATTCCACCTGCATTTTCACTAACATTTCCTCCAAGAGTAGAGTACTCCTCACTTGCTGGGTCTGGTGGATAAAATAGTCCTAAAGCCTCAACGTGTCTTTGCAAATCTTTATTTATAACAGCAGGTTGTACAATGGCTAACATATTCTCCATATCTATCTCAAGGATTTTATTCATATATTTTTCCATTGCAAGGACTATACCACCATTTACAGGCAATGCTCCACCAGTAAATCCACTCCCCGCACCACGAGGAATAATAGAAATCTTATTATGGTTACAGTAAGTTAGAATCCTACTTACATCCTCTTCGTCTCGTGGAAAGACTACTGCATCAGGCTCATAGTAAGTTCTTGTTGCATCATAACTATAAGCTCTTAGGTGAGCCTTATCACTATATATATTTTCACTACCGACAATATCTGAAAGGTTATTTAGATGTCTCTTATCAATCATTTTATAAATCCTACACTTTTATAGTAATCTCCCTTTCTAGCACTAAAACGGTTATAAAAGGGGTATTTAGCAGTTTTGCCAATAGGGTGAAAAGTTTTGCTTGAGATAACTTTATGGCTAATTGGGTCATAAAGAATAGCTCTATTGTTTTGAACAATATAGACAAGTCCCACTTGAGAAGCCTTTGCAAATGCTTCGAGATTTCTAACTGATGGAGTCATTTCACCTCTTTGTGCAAGAAAAGCTCTATATATATCTGGGTGAATCCAAAGATGTGAACTAGCTTGGACGATTTTTGCATAGGTTTTAGAGTTGGGAGCAAGGATTAAAATATTGTGATATAGATAACCTCCTATAACTCTATCTCCTATGCTGATACTATTTTTAGGAGATGGTAGAGACCTATTATTTATAATATTACCTCTATACATAGTTGCTATATGTGGACTACTTTGTACAACAATAGCACTAATTGCCTCCATATTTTTACCAAAACTGTGTAGAACAACTCCACTCATTCCATTGCGTGGAAATGCTTTAGTAAGTGTAATTTGATTACCTTGAATAGATTTTACTTTACTATAAACTGTTGTTGGAAAGAAATTAGCAAACAGTCCAACTGATAGAAAAATTGATACATATATAATATTTTTAATCACTACTTTACCTCTTTTTAATAATAGAGATTATACCTCCTTAGAATTGAAAAGAAGATAAATACTCCCTTAGCTATAATATATCAAAAAATCTAGGAGACTTTTTGCGTATTATCTGGATATTTTTATCTATATTTTTCATATCAAAAGCTTCACAAGTCAATAGCTCTATTTGGGAAAAAGGGGAGACATTTTCAGAATATCTTCAACGTAATAATATCTCATTAAAACTTCTAAAAACTATATCAGAAGATGATGCTAAATATCTATTGGAAATTCACTCAGGAGAGACATTCTTTGAGTTAAAAGAGGGTAGTAAACTCTTACAAGCATTGATTCCTATTGGTGAAGAGATGCAAATTCAGATATACAAAGATATAAAAGATGATAAATATCACTTTGATATTATCCCTATTGTTTACCGTAAAGTAAAAGATATAGCAGTTGTTGATATTCATAAAAACTGCTCTATAGATATTGATAGACAAACTTGCCATCCAAGATTGGGTTTTATTTTAAACAATCTCTATAAAGGTATTGTAGATTTTCGCTATCTTAGAGATGGAGACCGTATAGCTGTAGCGTATAGTCAAAAAGAGAGACTTGGTAAACCTTGGGGGCATACAGATATAAAAGGGGCTGTAATTGATACAAGAGGTAAAAAACGTTTTATATTTATTGATAAAGAGGGAAATGTTTGGGAAGATGTAGAGAAGATAATACATACAACAAAAATTGGTAAACGTATAGTCAAAAGTACAATTAAAAAACTGTCTAAAAAAGAGCGTTTTGGTTTTCCTCTTACTCATATTCGTATCACATCACGTTTTACATATAAGCGTTGGCACCCAATCTTACATCGTTATCGTCCCCATTTAGGTGTAGATTTTGGAGCAAGAAGAGGAACACCAATTCACTCTGTAGGTAGAGGTAGAGTGGTATATGCAGGTTGGATGAGAGGCTATGGAAAAGTTGTTAAGATTAATCACGGTGGAGGCTTTGTATCTTTATATGCACACCAAAGTAAAATTCTTGTACATCTAGGCTCTCGTGTAAAAAAGGGACAAGTTATTGGTAGAATTGGAAGTACAGGGCGAAGTACAGGTCCTCATCTTCACTTTGGTTTATATAAAAGGGGTAGAGCAGTCAATCCTTTAAAATATCTAAATCACCACTATCAAAAGATAAATAGCTTAACTATACATAAAAAGAGGGTAGAGAAGTATAAGATTGTTACAGATAAAAAAGTTTTAATACCAGGTGCAAAAGCACTTAAAAATCGTCTTTTAAAGGCACTCAAATCTAAGCCAAAAGGTTATCAGTGGGAGAGTTATCCAAAGAGTTTTATATATATTGAAGATAAAGTTAAGGAGGGTAATTGATGCAACATAATATTGAGAACTTTCACATACAACCTCTTAAAGAGGGAAAATTTATTCAGCCATACCTTGCTACTTATATTCAAGATGGTGTAGCTAAGAGTTGGGAGGTGTTAAGAGCAGGTGATAGTGTGGCAATCCTTATATGGCACAAAGAGTATCAAAAATTTATCTTAGTTAGACAGTTTCGTCCTGCTGTATATCTATACAATAGAGATGGTATGAGTATAGAACTTTGTGCTGGGCTTTTAGATAAGGAGGGATTATCAATTGAAGAGATAGCCTCTGAAGAGGTGGCAGAGGAGTGTGGCTTTTTTGTAGAACCATCTTTATTAGAAAAGATAAACTCCTTTTATACATCTGTAGGTTTTGCTGGAAATAGACAGACTCTATATTATGTTGAGGTAGATGAGTCTATGCGTTGTGGAGAAGGTGGTGGAGTTGAGGGAGAAGAGCAGATTGAAGTTTTAGAACTCACCACTAAAGAGGCAAAAGTTTTAATGGCTGATGAGAGTAGGGTAAGAACACCTGGACTTTTATATGCTCTTTGTTGGTGGTTTTTAAATAAAGGGGAGAATTAATCCTCTTTATCCTCTAATGCTTGAGTGTAACTTGCATAATATTCGCTACCATCACTAAAACTATTTACTGTTAGTTTAGAGAATTGGTCTAAATAGTTCCAAAACTCCTTTTTAATATCTTCATCAACATCTTTAATCTCATCTAGTGCCTCTCTCATCGTCCCTAGCCACTCAACTCTAGCCTTCTCATTAATAGAAAAATCGTCGTGTAGTCGTATCATATACTCATTTAACTCCAATCCCTTAGCATCATTCTGATATACCTTAGGACCTCCACAAATTTGAATAAAAAATTTACTATTTTTAATCTTGACCTTTTCAAACTCATCTTCATCTTGTGGAAAGAAGTGAGCAATATCACTCTCGTAAATTTTATCGTAGAAGTTATACATCAACTTTTTCATACCATCTTCACCACCAATTGCTTCATAAAAACGCTTTGAAGGGTTTTTAAATCGTACAACTTCGCCTTTTATAACAGGTGTAATATCCAATGACATCTAATATCCTTTAGTTCTATTTTGCATAACGTAAAAGTAGCTCACCATAGCTATCAATTCTACGGTCTCTTAAAAATGGCCAAATCTTTCTAACTTCTAAAAGAGTATCTAAATCAAGAGTAAGATACAAGACCTCTTCAACTTCATTTGCCATAGCAAGGAGTTCACCTTGAGAACCTAGAGCAAAACTATGCCCCCAAAAGTTAATTCCTCCAATTTGTCCGCTTTTATCTGCTTCAAATCCAACCCTATTGACGCTTAAAAGAGGAATACCATTGGCTATAGCGTGTCCTCTTTGTACTCCAATCCAAGCATCAAGCATCTTTTTACGCTCTTTGGGGCTATTCTCTTTTTCACATAGCTCATCTCTTCTATCTTTTGGAGACTCTAAATATCCAATGGCAGTAGGATATATTAAAATTTCTGCTCCTTTTAAAGCCATAACTCTAGCAGCTTCAGGGTACCATTGATCCCAGCATATTAAAACTCCTAAACGCCCAACAGATGTATCAACTGGTTCAAAACCTAAATCACCTTCAGTAAAGTAGAATTTTTCATAAAAACCAGGGTCATCTGGGATATGCATTTTACGATATTTCCCTGCTATAGAGCCATCACTATCAAATATTACTGCTGTATTGTGATAAAGCCCTATGGCTCTTTGCTCAAACAGTGAAGTAACTAGCACAACTTCATACTCTTTAGCTACTTCACTCCAGTATCTTATATCATCTTCAAAACTTGAGGCATAATCAAAATATTTAGTATCTTCACATTGACAAAAATATTCACTTTGATGAAGCTCTTGGAGTACAACTAATTTTGCACCCTTTTTACTTGCTTTGGCAATTTTCTCTTTTGTTACTCTAATAGTCTTATCTTTTGAGCCTTTAAAGCTCTCTTGAATAAGAGCTACATTTAAAGCAGGGCGTTTTCTCATCAAGAATCCTTCTAGTAGTAAATTTGCATTGTTGAACAGTGTAGGCTTCCACCTTGAGTAATAAGTATAGAGCTAGGGATAGGAATAATCTCTCTATCTAAAAAAAGCTCTTTAAATATAGTACCTACTTGGCGGTCTTTTGATATATCGTTGTAGCTTGGATAGAGTAAAGCTCTATTTGTAATTAGAAAATTGGCATAGGTTGAGGGGAGACGCTTGGAGTCTTTATATATCTTTGGTGCCATTGGAAGTGCTATAAGATTATAAGGTTTTCCATTTTCTCTTTTAAAGCTCTCTAGTTGCTCTCTCATCTTCTTTAAGGCTTCATAGTGTTGGTCCTCTCTATCATCACAAGAGACATAAGCAATAGTATCACTATCAATAAAACGGGCAAGGGTATCTATATGACCATCGGTATCATCCCCCTCAAGATACCCATAATCAAGCCACAATATGCGTTTAGCTCCTAGATACTTCTTTAGTCTATTCTCAATCTCTTGGCGACTCAATCCACCATTACGATTACTATTTAACAAACAGGAGCTTGTTGTAAGAATAGTTCCTGCTCCATCACTCTCAATAGCTCCTCCCTCAAGAACAAAATCTATAGGCTCTATAGGTGTTGTGCCAAAATATCCCTTTTTATGAAGAGTATGATTTACTCTATTATCAAGTTTAGCCTCATACTTTTTACCCCAACCATCAAAGCGAAAATCAAGTAAAATAGGCTCATCTCTATCCATAGCACTTAAAACTCCATAGTCTCTTGTCCAAGTATCGTTGTAATCTATCTCAATAAAAACAAGGTTTCGATGTGAACAAAAGAGTGAAGATATACTATCTTTGTCTCTACATAGAATATAGACAAGTTGTGAGTAGCTAATGGCTTGAGCCATTCTTATAAATGGAGCATAAGAGTTTTTAAGCTCTCCATCTCTCGCCCAATCTGTATCTTTGTGTGGAAAGGCTATTAATACAACTTTTTGCTCTTCCCATTCGGCTCTTAATCTACGCATAAAATATCACCTTTAATCTAAATCACATTTATCACTACATTTACCTTCGTTACTATTTTTAATAGCCTTTATAAACTCTTTTATTAAAAAATATATAACAATAATAGTAAGAATACCCGCTATTACTTTTCCTAGTGTCATCCATAAAGGGATACTTTTATTAGTAGGCATAAACATTATGGAACTCCTTTTTTGAATTGGTATAATATCCTATGGCAACTATTCTACTTAATCGAGATAATTTTTATTATAATCTTAACCAATTGGCTCTAAAAGCTGGGTCTAGGGAAAAATTGGCTGTTGTGCTAAAAGATAATGCTTATGGACACGGTTTAGAGCAGATGGGAAAATTAGCATATAGTTATGGAATCCAAGAGGCAGTAGTTGCTACTAATAATGAGGCTATAAAGATTAAAGAGTATTTTAAAAATATATTGGTCTTAGGAGATACTCCTATAGTAGATAATAGACTCTCTTATGCTATATCATCAGTTTCACAACTTAAATATATAGAGCCAAATGTAAAACTTGAGCTTAAAGTTGATACAGGAATGCATAGAAATGGAATTATGCCATCATCTTTGCAAGAGGCTCTAAATATTATTAAAAGACGAAAATTAAATCTATATGGTGTTATGACTCACTTTAGAAGTGCTGATGAGCTTACAGGAGAGTACTATTGGCAAAAAAAAGAGTTTGAAGAGATAAAGAGAGTCGTAAAAGAGGCTGGTTTTTCTAAAACACGTTTCCACTCTCATAACTCAGCAGGACTTCTTAGGGCTAAGAGTTTTGATGAGGATATTGCTAGAGTTGGAATTGCTATTTATGGATACAATCCACTCCCTAAAGTATTTGATTTTATAGAGTTACGTCCTGTTCTATCACTTTGGGCTAAAAGAGTATCTACTAGAGAACTTAAATCTGGTAGTAGAGTTGGATATGGTGGAGATTTTATAGCTCCTAGGGATATGCTTATTTCAACTTACAATATTGGTTATGGAGATGGTTGGTTTAGAGGTGATAGTAAAAATCCCTACTATATAGAAGATAGGTTTCCCATTTTAGGAAGAGTATCTATGGATTTTTTATCACTTGAAGGAAATAGAGATGAGATTTGTATGATGCAAGATGCTAAACGTGTTTCAGAACATTTTAAAACTATTCCCTATGAGGTAGTAACATCACTAATGCCCCATATTCCTAGAATTATTATTTAATAGATCTATTATTGTTAGATTAATCTGATATAATCAAACATCTCACAGAGGTAAAGATAATTTATACTATTAAACTGAAAGGGGTATAGAATGAGTGTTGTAGATAGATTGAAAAATCCAATTATGAGGCTATATGTAACAGAGATTTTAGATAATAAGTCTAAAGCAAAAGAGCTTCAAAAAGCTCTTGTAAATTTGGGTCAAAATATTCAAGTAGATGGCAAGATTGGGCCCATCACTATTACTGCTATTAAAAGAGTAAATAATAAAAAGTTAGCAAAAGAGATTTGGATATTACGTAGTAAACCTGGTGTTAATCCAAACTATCCTAAGTGGTTAAAAATTGCTATTGAAGAGCTTGGAACTAAAGAGATTTTAGGTAAAGCTTCAAATCCAAGAGTAGAGCAATATCACGCAGTAGCAGGTCTTCCTTGGGCAAAAGATGATATACCTTGGTGTGCATCTTTTGTAGCCTTTTGTATGAAAAAGTCTGGTTATAGCTTACCAAAATATCCTGCAAGAGCTTTATCTTGGTTACATTGGGGAGTATCAGCTCATCAACCAGTACTTGGAGCTATCGCAGTTAAAAAACGTAAAGGTGGTGGACACGTAACTTTTGTTGTTGGAATGGACGGTGATTATCTATACTGCTTAGGTGGAAATCAGCACGATGCTGTAAGAGTTAGTAAATATCGTCGTGATATATTTATAGATTTCCGAGTACCAGCTGATTATAAAGAGCGAATTAATCCTCCAAAATGGAAAGGTATCGCATCTTTAGCAGGTAAAGAGTCTTAATCTTACTATCTTATCTAGTACCCTTATATGAGGGGCTAGATTTTAGATAATTTTATCTAAATAGAGCATTTGTATCTCTATTATCCTGTCATCTTATACTACTTATTTAACTATTTAAATTTTTTAAAATATCTTTTATATATTTCTTATAAGATATGAGCTATCATCACAAGATACTAACCCACCTTAAGGATACTCTTATGGAGATTAATACTTTTGAGAAGATACAGAAGAAGAGTGCCAAAAAGACCCAATCAGATTCTCTTAAATTGGGACTTTCTCTTATCTTTATGGCTATTGTGCTTATAGCTACTTGGAATAAAATTCCAGGAAATCCATTTTTGGCTATTGCGGCTTTGTTTGGTGCTTATATGGCTATGAATATTGGTGCTAATGATGTTGCTAATAATGTAGGACCTGCTGTTGGTTCTAAAGCCCTTACAATGCTAGGTGCTATTGTTATTGCTGCCATCTTTGAATCAGCAGGAGCTTTGATTGCTGGAGCTGATGTTACTGGTACAATCAAAAAGGGCATCATAGATATTTCTGCTTTTTCTAAACCTGAATATTTTGTGTGGGCTATGACTTCAGCACTCTTAGCAGCTGCTCTTTGGTTGAATCTTGCTACTTGGTTTAAAGCTCCTGTCTCTACAACTCACTCAATTGTTGGTGGTGTTATTGGAGGTGGAGTTGCAGCTGCTGGTAGTTTTACTATCATTCATTGGGCTACGATGGGTAAGATTGTTGCTAGTTGGGTTATCTCACCTATTTTAGGGGGTGTGATTGCGGCTACTTTTTTATATGCTATTAAAAAGAGTATCCTTTACAAAAGTGATGTTAAGAGTTCTGCTATAAAGTTGGTTCCTATTTATGTAGCATTGATGGGTTGGGCATTTCTTACATA
>WGFZ01000096.1 GCA_015491955.1 Nitratifractor sp.
ATTATTCTCTTCAGCTGGAGATAGATAGATAAAATCACCAAGATTAATCTCTTTAGCTAAGGTTGCAAAACCACTCTCGTTTACCAAAGAGGCTCGAATTTTTGAGAGTATTCCCTCATCACTTTTTGGAAATTTATAAAAGAGAAACTCTCCCACAACTAGATCAAGTACTGCATCTCCTAAAAACTCAAGACGCTCATTATTGTATGGTTTTTTATAGCTTTTATGGGTCAAAGCCTCTATCAAAAGATTTTTATCTTTAAAGTAATAATCCAAACGTTTTTCTAACTTTTGATAATCATTCATAATACTCTACTCCATTAAAATTCTCAAAGATTACTAGAGGTCTTTTGTCTATTTGCCTCTTCTCTTGCTAACTCATCACATCTCTCATTCTCTGGGTGTCCATTATGTCCTCTCACCCAAGTTGCATGAACTTGATGACCTTTAGATACTTTAAGATACTCTCTCCATAAATCAGGGTTTTTTACCTTTTTAAAATCTCTCTTTATCCAATTATCCAACCACTCATTAATCCCCTTTGCAACATAACTACTATCTGTAACTACCTCAACTCTACAAGGAAATTTAAGAAGTTTCAATCCCTCTATAACACCTCTAAGCTCCATACGATTATTTGTAGTGTTGGCTTCACCCCCAAAGAACTCCTTACGAATATCCCCATATTCTAAAATTCCACCATAGCCTCCAGGTCCAGGATTACCTAAACTAGAGCCATCAGAATAGAGTACTACTGTTTTTAATGCTCTGCTCAACAAGGCGTTCCTCCACTTTAAGTGTATTCAATTCTAAACAACTAGGACAGCGAACAAAAGAGATAGGAAAATCTTGTTTACAAGCTGTACATAGATAAGAGAATGACAAATCTCCTCTTTTATAAGAACTCTTACAAGCTGAAACTAACATATCTATTGCAAAATCTCCCGTTAACTCTTTGGGATACTCCTCAATATCAGCCCTAGCATAATATAGAGCTTTTAAAAGTGAATTTTTAGAGATTATATCTAATCGAAGCTGGGCAGGAGGAAGATACCAAAGAATATCTAAAATTTCCATCAGACGTTTAGTATTTATATACTGCCAAGCTTTAGAGGTATCAAGGTGAAAAAGTTCTTGAATAATAGGACGATACAACTGAGGATTTTTAATAAGTAACTCCTCTAGTGCTTCAACCTTTTTTGCAGGTGTTTTATCCAAATCGTAACGAATCTCTAAAAATCTCAAATACTCTTCAAGTGCCTTAGTATCCTCTCCTTGTGCCTGAAGTGCCTCAATAGCTTCGTGAGCTTGAGTAAACTCTTGCAGTGTCTCATATAGATACTCTAACTGTTTAAGTACATCTTTACGGCGTGGGTGGCGTGATATAATCTCTAAAAATATCTCCTCTGCACGTTCATAAAATCCAGCACGAAGATAGACACTTCCAAGATATATAAGTAGCTCATCATCTTTTGTATGTCTAATTAAATAGAGACAGATACTAATAGCCTTATCATAATTTCCACTCTTCTCAAAAGCATGAGCTAAAAGAAGAAGAGGTTTGGTCATACCCTCTTCAAAAGGGACTTCCTCCTCTTCAAGGCTACAAGAGAGTGTATCAAACTTATCTAAAAATGAGTAGAGACTCTTTTGTAGATTCTCTTGTCTATATATCCCCCAAGCGTGAGCAATCATAGATAGAGCAATCGCTATAAGAATAATCAATATAATACTAAATATTGGGTCATGATAACTAGGAAGAAAACCGTTCACTAAACCTCTTTTATCTCTAAAAATTCTATTTATATTATAGCGATTTTATAAAAAAGCTATAATTTGCCTATGATTGATTCCTCCTCGATAGAAATGTTAAAAAACTCGTTAGATATTGTTGATGTTATTGGAAACTACCTTGAGCTAAAAAAGGCAGGAGCTAACTATAAATGTAACTGCCCTTTTCACGGTGAAAAGACTCCAAGTTTTAATGTAAGTCCACAAAAACAGATATACCACTGTTTTGGTTGTGGGGTTGGTGGTGATGCTATTAAGTTTGTTATGGATTATGAGAAACTTAGTTACCCAGAGGCTATAGAGAAACTTGCTACTATATATAATATCCCACTTAGATATACAAAAGGTAGTGGAGATTATACTCAAGATAAACATATCTTAGAGCTGATGCAAGAGTTTTATACTTCCAATTTAAATAGAGAAACCAATGCCTTAGATTATCTAAAGAGAAGGGGTATAGAGCAATCATCAATAGAGGATTTTGGAATAGGCTATGTCCCAGATGCCAAAGAGGTGATGAGATTTTTAAACTCAAGAACTATCCCCCTACCTCAAGCCTATGAAGCTGGAGTTTTAGCTCAAGGAGAAAGAGGTGAATTTTATGCTAGGTTAAATAATCGTATAACCTTTCCTATATACTCATTAGCTGGAGCTTTAGTTGGTTTTGGTGGAAGAACATTAGGAACTCACCCTGCTAAATATATCAACTCTCCTCAAACAAGGCTTTTTAATAAATCTCGCCTACTATATGGCTATCACCGTGCTAAAGATACCATCTATAGTAGAAAAGAGATTATTGTTTGTGAGGGGTATCTTGATGTAATACTACTTCATCAAGCAGGATTTAAAAATGCTGTTGCAACTCTAGGAACAGCTCTAACCTCTGAACATCTCCCTCTACTTAAAAAGGGTGAACCCCATATTATATTAGCTTATGATGGAGATAGTGCTGGAGTCAATGCGGCTCTTAAAGCATCTAAACTCTTAGCACCTCACGGATTTGAAGGCTGGGTTGTTCTATTTCCTGAGGGCAAAGACCCAGCAGATATGGTAAATCAAGGAGACTTAAATGGTTTAAAAAAGATACTTAGAAATGGTACACCACTAATTCCTTTTATTATTGAACAAATTGCCCTAGCACATAATCTAAATGACCCACATCAAAAAG
>WGFZ01000097.1 GCA_015491955.1 Nitratifractor sp.
AAGACTCTTTAGTCGGTACTTAAGAGATTGTGAGAGTATAAGTTTTTCTATTAGCTATTAATTACTTGAATAATATACTCTCTATCATCTCTTGGACCATCAAATTCACAGAAAAATATCGATTGCCATTGACCAAGATATAGTTGTCCATCTTTGACAGGAATAACAATTCTAGGACCACAAAGAGTAGATTTTATATGAGCTGGAGTATTATCCCCCTCACTCTCATAGTCTCTATTGGCTGGAGCAATTTTACTAAGTGAAGCTAGAAAGTCTCTACGAAGCTTTGGGTCAGTCTTTTCAAAAAGGACAATTGAAGATGTAGTATGTGGTGTAAAGACAGTACAAAGCCCATCTCTAATTCCTAATTTCATCACCTCATCAGAAATTTTACTTGTAATATTAATCATCTCAGTTTTATAGTTACTATTTAGCTTAATTTGAGTCATTTTTACGTACCTCCTTTATATATTTATGTAGAGTTTCATACTCTTGTCTAGTAAAATAACGTGTCTTATTCTCTGGAAGATTATTAAGCTCAACCCAAGCAAAAGCGACTCTTTTTAAGTCTAAAACTTTAGCGTCAAAATGGGCAAAAAATCGTCTAAGTTCACGATTTTTACCCTCAGTAATTGTTACACGAAGCTTAGTATTCTTGCCACTTTCTCCACGTACAACTATCTCTTGAAAAGGGGCAAATTCCATACTTGTAATATTACTAGCTTTATGTCCACCCTCTCTAGCATCTTCAAGAGTTAAACCATTTTTCATAGCTTGAAACATCTCTTCACTTAGTGGCTTATCTATTTTAATATTATAAGAGCGTGGTAATTTACTACGCATTAGCACATCTGCAACTTCAGGATTATCCGTAAGTAGTAGTAGCCCTTCACTAGCATAATCTAAGCGTCCAATAGGGATAAAGTGTCTAAATTTACCAGGAATTTTATGGTATATAGTGGTACGTCCTCTATCATCTCTCTTTGTAACAAGTACTCCACGAGGTTTGTTATATACAACCATAGTAACCTCTCCTCGCTTTTTAGGCTCAATCAACCTACCTTTTATAGCAACTTTATCGTCCTCTTTTACTTTATAAGAGAAATCTTTTATTACAATATGATTAATTGTAACAAGACCCTCTTCTATTAAATGGTCTGCCTCTCTTCTTGAGTAGTGGCTATTGTGTGATATATATTTGTTTAAACGCATTTTTCTCTTTTCATCTACTATTTAGATTTATTAGATTTTATACCTGCACTTATTAAATCGTGAAGATGAATAACCCCTTTAATCTCATCTAAATCATTAAGTACAGGTAGAAGCTGAACTTTAGATGCCTCTATTATCTCTAGTGCATCACTTGCTAAAATGGAACTATCATATATTACTTTTGGATTTTTTGTAGCATAGAAAATAACCTCTTTTTCTATATCAAAATCACTCTTCATTAAAGAGCGTCGGAGGTCTCCATCACTCATAATAGCTACTAAATGCTCTTTTTGAGTAATTAGAACATTTCCAAGTTTACCTTCACTCATAACAATAATCGCCTCTTTAAGAGGAGTACTAGCTTCAACGATAGGAATATTATCTTTTCTCATAATATCAGATACTTTTACAAATAGTCTCCTACCAAGTGAGCCTCCAGGATGAAATGATGCAAAGTCCTCTTTTTTAAAATTTCTCTTTTGCATTAGAGCAATAGCCAAGGCATCTCCCATTGCCATAGTTAAAGTTGTACTAGATGTAGGTGCAGCTCCAAGAGGACAGGCCTCTTTGGCTACTGAAATATCAAGTATTGTCTTAGCATAGTGTGCTAGAGTAGAGTTTGCTTTGGCAGTCATAGCAAGTAGTGGTATTCCAAAACGATGAATATGAGGGAGAATATTAGATAGCTCTTCACTCTCTCCACTATAACTAATAGCTAATACCCCGTCTTCAGAACCAATCATTCCTAAATCTCCGTGTAGAGCTTCACTAGGGTGTAGAAAAAAACTTGCTGTTCCAGTACTTGCTAGTGTCGCTGCAATCTTTGCACCAACTAGACCAGATTTTCCAATACCAGTAACAATAAGTTTACCTTTTAACTGATATACACTCTCAACTGCATCTATGAAAGATTTATCAATTTGTTTTTTGGCATTTAATAGAGATTGTGCCTCAATCTCCAATGTTTTATAAGCAATATCAATAAGTGGATTAGATTTTTTATGATTCATAAGGTAGATTATAACATAGCAGTTAAATTTATATCTCTAGTCTAAGTTTAGACTAGAAATACAGTAGGAATAATAATAGGATATTTTTTATATCGTTTAAGAATATGTTTACGCACTATTGTTCTTATATCATCTTCAATAACTCTATTATTTGCAGATTTTTCTATAGGAGCATTTAATAGATAGTTCTCTAAAATTTGTTCAAGCTCCCTAGCAAACTCTCTATCCTCTTTATTTGGAACAAGTCCATGTGAAGTAACTATTGGTCTATTTACAATTTTATTACTCTGTGTAGATATTTGAACAACAATATTTACAATACCCTCAGTAGATAGTTTTTGTCTATCATCAATAATATCAGCAAAAATCTCTTTATTATTTTGATTGTCTATATATCTTTTACCAGATTTGATAGTTTTTACTTTTTTAATATATTTTGTTGTTATCTCTATTTGGTCTCCATCACTCATTAAAAGGATATTACGCTCATCAACTCCACAGCTTATTGCAGTTTTAGAGTGGGCATTAATATGGTTATATTCACCATGTACTGGTAAAAAGAATTTAGGTTGAACAAGACGTAACATTAACTTTTGCTCCTCTTGAGAGGCGTGTCCTGAGACGTGAATATCACTATACTCTTTGTATCTGACTGTTACACC
>WGFZ01000098.1 GCA_015491955.1 Nitratifractor sp.
CACCAACACCAACACCAACACCAACACCAAATTGTTCAAAGGAAGATAAAGCAATAGGATTATGTGATAGAATATCAAAATGTTCTAAAGAAGATAAATCTTTGGGTCTGTGTAATTAAATTTTGAAAGGTTAATGTCATGAAATTATTTGGTTTAATAAGTCTAATCTTAGGTTTTTCTACATTAGGAATGGCTACCTCCTGTAAAGAAAAGATAACTTATGATATTACAACAGGAGGGAAAACGGGAACATACTATCAAATAGGTTTAAATTTAGCTAAATATGTTGCTCCTGACGCTTGTATAAAGTTGAATGTTCTAAATTCTAGTGGTTCTTTAGACAATGCTTTAAAGCTAAACTCTAAAAATAATATAAAATTTGCAATTGTACAAAATGATGTTTTGCAAGAGTTGAAGAAAAAAGCAAATGAAGGGAATAAAAAAGCAGCAAGATTAGTAAAAAATTTAAGAGTCCTATGGCCATTATATAATGAAGAAATACATATATTAGCAAGTGTAAAATCCAATATTAAAACTTTTGCTGATTTAAAAGGTAAAAGAATTAATATAGGAAAGAAAAAAAGTGGAAACTCAATGACAAGTATTTTACTTTATAAAGAGCTTTTTGGAAAGAATTTAAAAAATTTTGAACAGTCTGATATAAATACTGCTTTGAAACATTTAATCAAAGAAAAAAGTATTGATGCTATAATAATGGTTGCAGGTCAACCTGTAGAAAGGTTAAGTAAAGATATGGCTGCAGGGGCAAAAAATGTCATAAGATTACTTTCTTATAGTGAAAATAGTAATCAACATAATAAAGTTACAAGTTATTATAAAGCAACAATAAAAGCTAAAAATTATCCTTGGTTAGATGAGGATACACAAACTTTATCAACTAAAGCTTATTTAGTTACATATGATTATAAAAATCAAAGAGAAAAAAAATATATAAAACAATTTATTAATGCTTTAAAAAATAAGTTACCAATACTTAAAGAAACATCAAGTAATAATATAAATACTCCACATCCTAAATGGAAAGAAGTTTCAACTGAATGTGCTCCTAAGCTACCAGGTGGATGGAAATATTTTAGTGCTGTAGAAGATATTTGTGGTAAGAAGAGTGTTTCTATGGATATTAGTAATTGCGACGAAGAAAGTAAAGTTTTAGGAATTTGTCCAAATGAGTAAAGTTATCTAGGAGTATTAAAGTATGAAAAGGTATATGGGATTTACTTTACTTATTAGTTTAGCAATACTAAATGGTTGCTCAAGCACACCTTCGCCTAGTAGCTCGAAATATGCAAAAGGTCATAGTGGTAGTTGCTCTAGTGCCAAGGAGTGTGAAACTCTTGGTGTACGTTATATTTCTGGTAGTGGTGTTAGGAAGAATGGACACAAAGCAGTATATTATCTTGATAGAGCTTGTAGTATGGGTAGAGCTAGTGCTTGTAATGGTGCAGCATTTATATATGCTGATGCTGAGGGTGGAGTAAAGCAAGATTATCGCAAGGCTTTAGATAACTGGAGTAGAGCTTGTCATCTAGGGGATCCTACAGGGTGTAGCAATTACAGTCTAGCTCAAGATAAATTAGCCCATTTACACTAAATATATAGAGGGAATACTCCTCTATCCTTTAAATCCATACAGTGTAGGGAATATAACAATACTCGCCAATACAATAATTTGCAATATAATAAATGGTACTACGCCTCTATATATGTCTGTTGTCCTAACTTCAGCTGGTGCTACCCCTTTTAGATAAAAAAGACTAAATCCAAATGGTGGTGTTAAAAATGAGCTTTGGAGGTTTAGAGCTATTAAAATAGCAAACCAAGTTAAGTCTATTCCAATCTTTTGGGCAATAGGTAAAAGAATTGGTACTACAATATAAGAGATTTCAAAAAAGTCTATAAAAAATCCCAAAAACATAATAATTAACATTGTTAAGATTAAAAATCCCCACTTATCTCCAGGTAGATGAGTCATAAAATTCTCAACAATATCATCAGCTCCACTATATACAAATACCATAGAAAAGGCAGTAGCACCTACAAGAATTGCAAAGACCATTGAAGTAGTCTTTACCGTCTCTAAAGACGCCTCTTTTATCATCTGATAGTTTAGCTTTTTATACAAAAGTGCCAAGATAATACTACCTAATGCTCCAAGTGATGCCGATTCAGTTGGAGTAGCAATCCCTGCAAATATAGAACCTAAGACTAAAATAATTAGAGTTAATGGGGGGATAATAGCTAAAAGAGCCTTTTTAACACTTGTACTATAAGCAATACCCTCTTCCACTTCAAGAGCTGGAGCAATTTCTGGCTTTAGGAAAGATACAACAAGAATATATAAGATATATACTCCAACAAGAGCAATACCAGGTCCAATAGCAGATTTAAATAGGTCTCCTACAGGAAGTTGAAATACATCTGCTAAGACAATTAAAACAATAGATGGAGGGATAATCTGCCCAAGAGTTCCAGATGCACAAATTGTTCCAGTTGAAAGAGCCTTATCGTAGCCGTGGCGAAGCATAATAGGAAGACTAATAACACCCATTGCCACAACTGAAGCACCGACAACACCAGTAGAAGCGGCAAGAAGAGCTCCAATTAGTACTGTAGAGATAGCTAACCCTCCCCTAACCTTTCCAAATAGAGTTCCCATACTCTCCAATAGACGCTCTGCTAATTGAGATTTTTGTAGAACAATTCCCATAAATATAAATAGTGGAATTGCCATTAAAATCTTATTTGTCATAATAGAGTAGATTCTAAAAGGCATCATTGAGAACATTGATAGAAATTCACTCCACCAATCTGCTATAGTTACACCACCATCAGGAAGTAACTCAAATAGTGCAGATAAAGCACCAAAATAGAGTGCTACAGCACCAAAGGTAAAAGCTACAGGATAGCCTACAACTAAAAGAATTAGAGCGGCCAAAAACATTAAAAGCCCAATCATTCCATCACCTCCTCTTCTATCTTAGGAAGAGTCTCTTTTACACCTCTAATTATATTTATATTATGAATTAGAAAATTAAAGGCACAAAATATTAAAAAGATAAATGCTAATGGAATTTGAGCTTTAATAATCCAACGATGAGTCAAACCTCCTGGGTCTTCACTAATCTCATTTGTTGTATAGGAGTCCATTACAAAATCCCAAGAGCCATAAATTATAAGTAGAGCAAGAGGAAGAAGAAAGAATATTGTTCCAAATATATTTATCCAAGCTTGTTTCGTGGGTTTTAAACGGTCATATAGAAAATCTACGCGTACGTGTGCATTGTAACGAAGTGAATAGCCCGTTCCATATAATATAATTACAGAAAAGGTATGCCATTCTAACTCTTGCATTGCAATAGAGCTATTGTGAAAAACATAACGCATCATTACATCCCAAGCAACATTAATAATTAACCATAACATTAAGATAGCTGTGAGATAACCAACACCATCAATAATTTTATCTGTAAGCTTTTCAAGTTTTAATAACAAAATAATCCCTTCTATTGAGATAATATATTGCTCTGTAGTCAAGAGTAAATATCTACTCCCTACTCTTCACCACATCAATATAATAATAAAAAGTGAAACAGACATAAAATGCCTATTATCACTTTAAAATATTACTTTACTACACCCAACTCTTTACTAGTTTGCAAATAGTAGTATTGACTCATCATAGACCACTCTCTAGCCTTTTTCATATAAGAGAAGTAATCATCTCTAATCTCTTTAAATTTTGGATTTTTAGCAGCATAGCTATCATAGACTTCATCAGCTGCCTTTTTAAGAGCCTTTAAAACAGGTAATGGGAATGTTTTTACTTGAATCTCTGGGTGTTCCTTCTTCATCTTTTGCCAAGCTTCAACTGAATCAGCAAAATTTTCAATATACATATCCATAGCTGCTGCTTTCATACCAACTTCTAGCATTACTTGATACTTTTTAGGCAACTTATCAAATGCCTTCTTATTTACCATAAACTGCATTTCACTTGCTGGTTCGTGCCAACCTGTATAGTAATATTTTGCAACTTTATAAAAGCCCATTTTAATATCCATACCAGGTCCAACCCACTCTAAGGCATCGATTGTACCTCTATCAAGTGCTGTATATAGTTCTCCTGCTGGAATATTTGTAACATTAACCCCAAGTTTTGCCATAACTTCACCAGCAAGTCCAGGGATTCTCATCTTTAGACCCTTTAGGTCTGCAACGCTTTTTATCTCTTTGCGAAACCAACCACCCATTTGATTTCCTGTATTTCCACCAGGATAGTTATATATACCAAATTTGCTATAGACCTCTTTCATATACTTTTTACCATTACCATAGTAAAACCAAGCATACTGTTCAGATGGAGTCATACCAAATGGAACTGTACAAAACCATACAGTATTAATATCTTTACCCTTCCAGTAGTAAGAGCCACTATGCCCCATTTGATATTGACCACCCTTAACCATATCTAATATTCCAAGTGGAGCTTTGTGCTTCTCTTTTCCTTCAACTTTAATAATAAACTTTCCACCACTCATCTCTTTCATCCAAGCGGCCAATTTTGCTGGAGGGGAAGCTAGTGGTGTTAGAGTAGATGGCCAAGTCTCTGCTAATTTCCATCTAATCTTTTTTGCACTTATAGGAGAGGCTAATAGCATAGTTGTAGCTACAACAGCACTAATTTTAATTATAGATTTTTTCATTATGACTCCTTAAAATTGAATAACGACAAATTTTAGCCCACTAGGACTTAATCTCAAACAATCTAAATATTAAATAGGGGAAAATTATATATATAGGTATTAAAAAGTACTCAAGCAAGGAGTAAAAAACTCCTTACTAAGTAAATAGTGAAGATTTAAACTCTTGACTCTTCTCGTCTTTGTAGATACTCCCACTTCTCATCAATCTCTTTTTGGATTCTCTCAATAACATGCTTATTCTCAGGCTTAAAGAGGTGTTTATAACGTCCTTGAGCAGCAAGATACTCCTCAACAGGAATAATATTTTTTGGTCTATAAAGGATATTTAACTCATGACCATCAATAATCTCATATATTGGGAACATTAATGTATCTGTTGCTAAATCTGTAATATGGATTGTATCTTTTGGATCAAACTTCCACTCTGTTGTACAAGCACTTACAGTATTTATAAAGCAAGGTCCTTCAGTCTCAAGAGCTTTTTGGAAACCTTTTGCCATAATTTTCCACTTATTAGGAGCAAGTTGAGCTACATAAGGAGCCCCATGTGCTGCCATAATAGCTACCATATCTTTCTTCTTCTGTTTTTTACCATAGCTTACACGTCCAGCTTGAGCTGTCGTTGTATGAGCTCCAACTGGTGTAGCTGAAGAGCGTTGTCCACCTGTATTTGCATAGTTTTCATTATCAAGGCAGATATATGTAAAATCGTGTCCACGCTCTACAGCCCCAGATAGCCACTGAAAACCAATATCATAAGTAGCACCATCACCACCAAAGGCTACAAATTTTACAGGAGCATCAGGATCTTTTAGAGTTCCTTTACGCTTACGTGCTTTATACATAGCCTCTGCTCCACTTACAGCACTTGCAGCATTCTCAAAACCAATATGAATCCAAGATGTATCCCAAGATGTATATGGATATACTGCTGTACAAACCTCTAAACAACCTGTAGCACTTGATATTACTAAGTTATCATCAGTAGCATTCATAAGCTCTCTTACAATCATAGAGTGAGCACAACCAGGGCAAAGAAGATGTGCCCCTTCAAATCTCTCATTAACGGTAGAAAATTCTTTTAAGTTTTTAATAGAGGTAATTGCCATTATTTACTCCTTTTGCTCTCAAAAAATCCCAATTTAGGACCACGTAATCCACTAAACTGCTGGATTTGAGTTGTAATATATCCAACATCAGCATGACCTTTTTGCTCACGGAAAATATGTTTGGCATCCTCAAGTGAGAAATCTCTACCACCCAATCCATAAATAAAGTTTGTAATAATAGGACGGCTTGTCGTTGTGTACATAGAGGCACTAACTTCATTGAACAATGCACCCATAGCACCCATTGGACAAGATCTATCAAGTACAGCAACTGCTTTAACATCTTTTAATACCTCTTGAATATCTTCAAAAGGAAATGGACGGAAACAGCGAGGTGCTACAACACCAGCTTTAAGCCCTTCATTCTCACGAAGCTCCTCGGCTGCTTGGATAGCTGTCTCAACAGTTGAGCCTAAAGCAACAATTGCCACTTCAGCATCTTCCATCATATAGCTTTCAACTCTCTTATACTCTCTACCAGTTTTTTCTTTGAACTCTGCAAATACTCTATCAATAACTACATAAGAGTCCATTAAAGCTCTATGCTGTTTTGCTTTATGCTCATAGTGCCAATCTTCCTCAGTTTGAGCACCATAAGTAACAGCTTTTGAAAAGTCTAGCATCTCATCAATAGCTTTATAATCTCCAATAAACTCATAAGCTTCATCATCACTAAGTGGAGATACATTTTGAGCTGTATGGGAAGTGAGGAAACCGTCTTGGTGTACCATAGCAGGAAGGCGAACATTTACATCTTCAGCAATTTTAAATGCACAAAGATTTAAGTCATAAGCTTCTTGTGCATTAAAAGCATCAAGTTGAACCCAGCCACTATCACGACCTGCATACATATCTCCGTGGTCTCCACGAACATTTAGAGGTGAAGCAATAGCACGGTTTACTACATTTAATATAATAGGAAGACGCATACCAGAAGCTTGATACAACACCTCAACCATCAACATAAAACCTTGTGAAGATGTAGCAGTAGCTACCCTACCACCAGAAGCGGCCGCACCTACACAAGTGGACATAGCTCCGTGTTCAGATTCAACCATTACATACTCACCATCAATATAACCATTAGCTACAAAAGCTCCATAAGTCTCAACAATAGGAGTTGAAGGTGTAATAGGATAAGCAGCTACTACATCAATTTGTGCTTGACGGAGTGCCTGAGCAGCCGCATAGTTACCGTCCCAGACTTCTACTTCATTTAATTCCATTTTATCTGCCATAACTCTTCCTTACTTTTTCTCTTTCTTTTTCTTCTCAGGCCACTTTGCAAGAGCATCTTCAGGCTCTTGGGCTTCGGCAAACATCAATAAAGACTTTGGATTGGTAGGACAAACTTCAACACAAACACCACACCCTTTACAGTGGTCGTAATCTATTCCTAACATCTGCTTATCTCTTGAGATGATAGATGTATCAGGACACCATACCCAACAGTTTTGACAATCAATACATATATCTCTATTATAGACTGGCTTAATAACTCTCCAAGATGCAACTGTAGCTGTATAGCTATTGAAATCACTATAAGGACGCTCTTCTGGAGCAACTTGTGCTACATCTTCTACTATTCCATCAAAAGAGTTTAAAACAACACCATGTGTTACTTCGTCCCAACCAACTAAATCTTCAGCACCGAGTTCTCTTACACCCCGTCTATCAGTAGGCAATACACCTTTCATCTACTTATCCTTTCTTACTTAACTTCATTATAGGCACGAGTAATTGCTGACATATTTGCATCAATAATCTTTTGAGGGAACTTAGCAAGAACACGTTTCATACTCTCAAGGAAATCTTCTAATTCAAACATTTTAGATACTTTAACAAAAGCACCAAGCATTGGGGCATTTGGAATAGCTCTACCAATAGTATCTAGTGATATTTGCATACAATCTACAACATATACACGCTCACTCTTATCTTGAAGTTCAGGAATTTGAGCAATTAACTCTTTTTTATCGAGATGTGTTGTAATAATATATTGAGTCTCAGGTTTATCATTTTCAGTAATATTATCACTAAAAGCTAAAGCTGGGTCAATAACCAATACATAATCTGGAAGCATAAATTTAGCGTGGTTTATAATTGGCTTATCATCAATACGATTATAAGCTCTCATAGCAGCACCACGTTTAGCTGAACCATAGAGTGCAAAAGCTTGTACTTGCTTACCAGTTCTAGAGACAACATCTCCTAATCCCTTGGCACCAGTTACAGCACCTTGACCTGCACGTGAGTGCCATCTGATTTCTATCATGAGTCCTCCTCAATCATTAAATGTTGGTTCTATTGTAATCTTCTGAGCTTAAATGTGCCTTGTTCATCATAAAGCTTTTACTTTTTGTTGTATATATGTAACAGCACTCAACGCATTAGGCTCTAAATGAGAAGCACATCTTTTAAGATTTACCTCTTTACCATAACCACAAAGTAGAGCAATACCATCTACATTAGCACCAATAGCAGATTCAATATCCATACAAGTATCTCCAATCATCCAACAAGATTCACCCTCTACGTTCATATATTCTAATGCCTTTAATATAGGTTCAGGGTGAGGCTTATGTTTAGATACATCTTCACTACCAATTACTACTTCAAAATAATCCAATAACTCAAAATGTTGCATAAGCTCTTTGGAGTAACGTCCCGTTTTTGTGGTAACTATTCCAAGTCTTGCGAACTCTTTTGCTAACTCTATAGCCTCTTTAGCTTCTGGTAGTAGTGTCGTTTTAAGTGTATGAATTTGACGATAGTGTTCTTTATACTTTTGTACATACTCTTTAGCTCTTTGCTTTTCAACTCCTAAGTTTATATACATATCCGCCAATGGATAGCCTATTTGTGCCTTAATATCCTCTTTTTTAGGTACTTTACCACCTAAAATCTCATAACTTTTAAAAAAACTTTCTAAAATAGCCTCTGTCGAATCTATGATAGTACCATCAAGGTCAAATAAAATAGTTATTCTTTTCATTCTTGAATTTTCCAATCAATAAAATTATGCTCTATTCCAAGGATAGAGGGTGTTATACCTTTAACTCTACGACTAACTGCTGTAATAGAGTTTGGAATATATAAAAATACATAAGGGTAATCAGCCACTATGAGACGAAAAATTTTTTTATAGTTTTTAGAAAATGCTTTTAAATTAACTAATTTCTCACTCTCTTTTATAAGTCTATCTACTCTTTTATTGTGATAACCAACAAAATTAAATCCACCCTTTTTATCTGAATCACTATGCCAAATCATATAAGCATCGGGAACTAAGGAGAGACTCCAACCAAGCAGTACTGCTTCAAAATGGCGTGGAAAGACTACTGTATTTAAAAAGGCTTGCCACTCCATTGTACGAATCTTCATCTTTATACCAACTTTAAGTAACTGTTGTTGAATAATCTCAGCTGTATTTATACGAGTCTCATTGGCAGTATTTGTTATAAGAGTAAATTTTAGCGGGTGTTTTGAGTTATATCCTGCCTCTTTTAGAAGTTTTTTTGCCAATTTAGGGTTATAAACTTCTGGCTTAAAATCTTTAGGATATACCCAGCTTTTAGGCATAAATGGACCATAACAGGGCTTTCCATGACCAAAAAAGAGTAAATCGATAATCTCTTGCTTATTAATTGCTAGTGCGATAGCTCTGCGTACCCTTAAATCTTTAAATTTAGACTCTCTTAGATTAAAACCCAAATATGTATAGGAGTGAGAGGCCTGTTCGTATATTTTATAATATCTTTTAAACTCTTCTCCTACCTGACGTGTAATTTGAAGTGGAGTAAGCCCTCCAATATCTAACTTATGAGCTTTTAACATCATAAACTCTGTTGATGGGTCTCCTATATAATGATAGATTTGCTCCTTAATAAAAGGTGTATGTTCATAATACTCTTTATATCTTTTAAGTTTTATACTTTTATTAATTTTGATAGCTTTAGTAAGTCTATAAGGACCAGTTCCAATAGGAAGTTTATTTAATTTACTTTTCATTGGACTCTTTTCATATCTCCAAAGATGAGCTGGTAAAATTCCCATCATCCAAATTGAAAGAGCCTTAAAATATGCCTGTTTATAGTGAATTTTTATAGTATAGGGGTCTATAACATCTATACCACTTACATATTTAAAATCACTCTTATAAGGAGTTATAACCCTCTTAGATTTCATAAACTCATAAGTAAACTTCACATCTTTGGCACTAAATGGCTCTCCATCGTGCCACTTTACACCCTTTCGTAGATGAAAAATGAGTGTTTTATTGTCCTCAAAATACCAACTACTAGCTAAATCTGGAGCTATAGAGCCATTAGTATCAAATTTTACAAGTCCATTAAATATCCAGTTAGTAATCTCTCCACTGGCACTATCAGTAGCTAATAGTGGATTAATTCTAGTTGGAGAAGCTGAGATACTTCTATGAAAACTATTAGAGTCTGCAAATGCTATTAAAATAGTAAATATAAATGATAATAAAAATCTCATATATACCCCTTTAAAAAATGATTTTAACATTATTTAGATAGGAATATATTTTTATGAAGATAAAAAATAGTACATATAATTCAATAAAATCTCATTTATAAATTGACTATAAGTAATTTAAAATAAGTACTATTTATTATAAATGATTTTAAATTTTTAATCTAACTTTAATAGTGAATGGAATAGAATTTAAGACATTTAAAACAAGTTGAAAGGATAGACATGGCTAGAGTAGTAGTTATGGGTGGTGGGGTTTCTGGACATACCGCAGCCACTTTTGCAAAAAAATGGCTTGGAAATGAACATGAGGTTATCGTCGTTACTCCTAATTCAAACTGGAACTGGATTCCTTCTAATATTTGGGTAGGTGTTGGTCAAATGACTAAAGATGAGGTAGTATTTCCTTTAGCTCCTGTATATGCTAAAGCTGGTATTGACTACCGTCAAGCAAAAGCAGTATCAATCCACCCAGATGGAAAAGAGGATAGTGATACTCCTTATATCACAATTGAATATACTGGTCAAGGAAAAGAGGGTCAAACTGAAGAGATTACCTATGACTATTTAATTAATGCTACTGGTCCTAAACTAAACTTTGATGCAACTCCTGGTCTAGGAGATGGAAATGGACAACTTGGAGCAAATACTGTATCTGTCTGTACAGCTGACCACGCCGTTCATGCAAATAATGAACTACGTAAAATTTTTGAAAAGGCAAAACAGGGTCAAAAGCAAAAGATTGTAGTAGGAACTGGTCATGGTATGTGTACTTGTCAAGGTGCGGCATTTGAGTATATATTTAATATTGAATTTGAAGCTCAAAAAGTTGGAATACGTAATAACTTAGAGATTCATTGGCTATCAAATGAATCTTTCCTAGGCGATTTTGGTATTGGTGGTCTCCATATTAAACGTGGTGGTTATGCAGCTAGTTCTAAACTCTTCGCAGAGTCTCTTTTTGTTGAGCGTGGTATAGATTGGACTATTGGAGCTCATGTTAAAAAAGTTGAAGATGGTAAATTGGAGTATGAGCAACTAGATGGAACTGAAGGAGAGATGGAGTTTGATTTTGCAATGCTTATCCCTCCATTTGCTGGTGTAGGTCTAAAAGCCTATGATAAAAATGGTGAAGATATCACAAGTAAAATTTTTGCTCCAAACGGATTCTTAAAAGTTGATGCTGACTATACTGCTAAGCCTTATGAAGAGTGGAAGGCATCTGATTGGCCAAAAACTTACCAAAATCCTGATTATAAAAATATCTTTGCAGTAGGTATTGCATTTGCTCCACCACATCTAATATCCAAACCTATGAAGAGTGTTAATGGTACACCAATCAACCCAACACCTCCAAGAACTGGTATGCCTTCTGGTATTATTGGTAAAGCGGTAGCTCATAGTGTTGTTAGTTTGATAAAAGATGGCTCAAATGCTCACTTACATGAAGCATCTATGGCAGAGATGGGCGCAGCTTGTGTAGCTTCTGCTGGTAAGAGCATTACTAAAGGTACTGCGGCTGCATTGACCGTATATCCTGTTGTTCCTGACTTTGATAAGTATCCAGGAATTGGTAGAGATTTAGATTATACATTTGGAGAAGTTGGTTTAGCAGGACACTGGATTAAGCATATTTTGCATCACCTATTCATATACAAAGCTAAGCTAAATCCAGGTTGGACTCTAATTCCAGAATAATAAAAAATATTAAAAAGGAGATAAAATGGCATCAGTAGATCATAGTATTGAAAAACATATTAAAGCGTATGAGCCTAGTTTTGAGACAATGGTTCCTACACCATTTGTTAAATTTATGAGAACTTGCCTAATTTGGCAATTTATTCGTTTTCTAATTATAAATGTTAAGATGATTCTTGTTGTTCAAAAAAGTCATGGTTAATAATAACTTTTAAGATGCCTTTTGGGGCATCTTGTCCCCCCTTCATAAAAACTTCTTAGATGATTTTTTAGAGTTATCATTTGTATTATTCTATAAAATTATTATAGTATCGGAGAAAAAATGGTTAAAGAGCTTGTTGTATATCCTGATGACCGTATCTTATCTTGTGCTGATGTAAGAGATTTTAAAGATGAGAGTCTTCCTCGTCTTCTTAATGATATTAAAGAGACTATGGAAGCATATAAGTTAAATGCTTTAAGTGCAATGCAAGTGGCTCACCCATTTAATATTATAGTTATTAAAAGAGATGATGAGAGTTATTGGGAGATAATAAACCCTCGTATTCTAAAAAAAGAGGGGAGATTTGAACATAAAGAGAGTACCTCTTACTTTCCTAATATAGAATTAACTGTGCCTAGATATGAAAAAATATCTTTAATATATGAGGATAGAGATGGAAAATCTAATAATATAAAGATTGAAGATAGAGAGTTATCAGCTCTAATACAACAACAGATGGATTTTCTTGCTGGTGGAACTCCTCTTGATCGTCTTGATAAAAACTATAGAGAAAAGGTACTTGAGGCTCTAGCTAATGATGGACTTATACAAATTAGTGGAGATGTATGTCCAACATTTAGTCGCAAAGATTACATAACTAGCTTTAGCGATAAGATTCTATTTTTTATGGGACTATCTCTATTAACCCCTCTACTAGCAAAACTACTCCATTGGTCAAATAAAACAGTAGAAAAAATTTATACTTTTGATAAGTTTGCCTTTCCTTTAATAATTTTACTTATGATAGTATATTTCATATATGCTCAATATGAAGCCAAAAAGTATAAGCAATGTAGCTCTTGCCAAATAGGCAACCAAATTGG
>WGFZ01000099.1 GCA_015491955.1 Nitratifractor sp.
GAGAATAATAGTTTAAATAAGCTTGAGAGTTATGACTTAAGTTACTTTAGTGAAAAGTTAAAAAAAGAGCTATTTGATTTTGATGAGAGTGATACTAAGCCATACTTTGAACAAGGAAGAGTCCTTAATGGTCTTCTAGAGCTTGTTAGTAAACTATTTCAAATTGAATTTAAAGAGATAGATACTCTTATATGGCACGATAGTGTTAGAGTATTTGATATATATCAAGATGATGAATTATCAGGACGAATATATTTTGACCTAGAGGCTCGTAAAGAGAAAAGAGGTGGGGCTTGGATGCACGATTGGGAGAGCCATTTTGTAGATAGCAAAGGTGAGCTTCATCTACCTAGTGCTTTTGTTGTAGCAAACTTCACTCCAAAAAGTAAAAATCAACCTAGCCTATTACGCCACGATGATGTAGTTACCCTCTTTCACGAAATGGGACACGCCTTGCATCATCTTCTAAGTAGAGTTGATGAGCGTTCTATTAGCGGAATTAATGGTGTTGCTTGGGACGTGGTAGAGTTTCCTAGTCAATTTTTAGAAAATTTTGCCTATGAGGCTCCTATTCTAAGAAGCTTTGCTTATCATTATGAGAGTGGTGAAGCTATCCCCAATGAACTATTGGAAAAAATAAAAGATAGTAAAAACTTTCAAGCTTCACTTGGAATGCTCCGTCAATTGGAGTTTGCCCTATTTGATTTTAAACTTCACCAAAAACTATATCAAGGTAAAGAGGTTCAAGAGCTTCTTGATGAGGTAAGAGAAGAGACTTCACTACTAAAACCACCCTCTTATAACCGTTTTCAACACGGTTTTGCTCATATATTTGCAGGAGGATACTCTGCTGGATATTACAGCTACAAATGGGCAGAGGTTTTAAGTGCTGATGCTTTTTTTGCTTGTCTTGATAAAGATGGTGATTTTAATAGAGATATGGCACAAGGGTATAAAAATAATATCCTATCAAAAGGAGCTAGTGAAGATATGAGTACTCTATATCAAGAGTGGCTTGGTAGAAAAGCTCAACTAGAGTCCCTAATACGTCTATATGATATTAAAGAGTCATAATGCCAAAAAGAGAACAATTATACTTTATCTTAGCAGTAGTTGGAGCATTTTTACTACTTTTAGCTGGAGCATGGAGTAGTCCAACCTTTGCAGAGAAAAAAAGCTATATAGAGGCTATAGTTATGTTTGGCTCTTTGCTCTTTGTCTTCTCCATAGTTATAATAGTCGCATCTCTTGGATTTCACTCTTTTGCCCTATTTCTCTCTTTTTTTTTAGCAATGGCAGTATCTATTTATGGAGTGGAGGCTGGTGTTATAGTTATTATTATGACCTATATTGTTTGGGGTCTGGTGTTTGCTATTGAGATGCTTCTATATCATAATAGAGTAGAGAGTGCCATAACTTGGTTTCAAGAGCGATATACATTTAAATCATTTGAAAGAGAGTATAGAGTCTTCTATCCTATGATTTGGATATTCTATTTTCTATTTGAGTATATTCCAAATAGATTTATGGGTGAGAGTATTGCACATTTTAATCCCAAAGAACTCTATGAACAGATGCGTTCAGAACTAAGAGAATAGAATTTTCTAATGCAAAAGTATCAATATAAAGCTGTACTATACCAAGAGAGTATGTTAGGTTCACTACTACTTGGACAATCAAAAATTGATCCTATAAGATTTACTAAGTTTTTAAATGATAATGCTAAAGATGGCTGGGAAGTAGTTACAATGGAGAAAGATATTCGTAGAATGTTACTCTTTTGGAGTCGTGAAGCCTATGTTGTCATTTTAAAAAGGGAGAAGAGATTATGAAGATTATGCAAATTGCTAGTATTAGTATTGCTATGATATTGGGACTCTATGCCATTTTGCTTATAGGACAAGTTTGGGGAGAGTGGCTTGAGTGGGCTATATTTTTAAAAATTAGTTTTACTGTCATAGTTTTAGTAGTTAGCATTGGGATTATAGCTCTTATTTTAAAAGAGCTTCTCAAAGAGAAAGAGTTAAAAGATAAAAAATTCTTAGATTGATTATAGAATATTTCTCAAAATAATAGCGTAATGTAAAACAAAAAGATTTAAAAAGAAAATTAACATTGAAGAGCCTCTTGAGAATATCTGTTGCCACTTTGTCCGCTCTTTTCCATTTGTCTTATATGCAATTATAAAGTGAATAATAGTCGCTATACTCAATATTGATACTAAAATTACCTTCATTAATAATGCGTGTGAGATTTTACTACCATTTGGGTGAAGTAGAAGTTCAAATAGATTAAATTTTACTCCTAATATAAAACCTGTTGATAGTAAAATTATTAGTGATACTACCTCAAACCAACCAAATATAGGTCCTACATGGGGATATACAGACTTTTGAGCCTCTTTATCTCTTAGAGTAATACCCAATATAAACATAAAAACAGAGCCACCAATCCAAGAGATTGCCATTAGTAGATGTATATGTAATGCCCACTGTGTCATATAAACTCTTTAATTTTCATCTATTTGTAAAACTGCCATAAATGCCTCTTGAGGTACATTTACCTTTCCAATAGCTTTCATTCTCTTCTTTCCAGCCTTTTGTTTTTCAAGAAGTTTTCTTTTTCTTGTAATATCCCCACCATAACACTTAGCTGTTACATTTTTTCCCATAGATTTAACATTACTCCTAGCTATAATTGTGTTTCCTATACTTGCTTGAATAGCTACTTCAAAGAGTTGTCTAGGAATTAACTCTTTTAACTTATCAACAAATGCTAACCCTCTAGTTCTAGCTTTTGAATTTGGGACAATGATAGAGAGTGCATCTACAACTTCACTAGCAACTCTAATATCAAGTTTTACCAAATCACCCTCACGAAAACCAATAGGTTCATAATCAAAACTTGCATACCCTTTTGTAACTGTTTTAAGTCGGTCATAAAAGTCCATTACAATCTCATTCATAGGAATATCATACTCCATCAAGACCCTATTCTCATTTAGGTAATCCATCTTAATCTGAATACCCCTTCTATCATTTAGAAGTTTAATAAGATTTCCAACATACTCTTGAGGTGTTAAGATTGTAGCTTTAACATAAGGTTCAAAAATAGTATCAATTTTTGAAGTATCTGGCATCTCAGATGGGTTTTGTATAGTTATCTCTTCACCATTTGTCATAAGTACTTTATATACAACACTAGGAGCAGTGGCTATAAGCTCTAAAGCAAACTCCCTTTCTAATCTCTCTTTGACTACCTCCATATGAAGCATTCCTAAAAATCCAACTCTAAATCCTGAGCCTAGAGCAGCTGAGGATTCTGGCTCAAATGTTAGAGCTGAATCATTAAGTTTTAATTTATTGAGAGCATCACGTAAATCTTCAAACTTATCTGTCTCAATAGGATAAATTCCAGCAAAGACAAAAGGTTTTGCTGGTTCAAAACCGGGAATAGGCTTTAGTGTTGGATTTTTTACATCTGTAATAGTATCTCCAACTTGTAGTGCCTCTACACTCTTTAGTCCTGTTACAACAATTCCAACTTCACCACTAGCTAAACTATCTGTTTTTATTGGTTTAATTGGGTGTGGATACATCAAATCTAACACTTGATGCTCTTCAGATGTACCCATAATTTTAATCTTTTGTCCCTTTTTAATATCACCTTCAAAAACTCTTACAAGTGCTAAAGCACCTAGATAGTTATCAAACCAACTATCATAAATTAAAGCTTTAGCAGGAGCTTTCTCATCACCTTTTGGAGCTGGAATCTTCTCTACAATCATATCAATTAGCTCTCTAACCCCCTGCCCTGTCTTTGCTGATACTAAAGCGTGTTCAGTTGCATCAATTCCAATAGCATCTTCTAATTCTGTTAAGACTCTATCTGGGTCTGAAGCTGGTAAGTCTATCTTGTTTACTACGGGAATTAGTTCTAAATCATTCTCAATAGCAATATATACATTAGCTATAGTTTGAGCCTCAACACCTTGAGCCGCATCAACAATCAATAAAGCACCTTCACAAGATGCCAAAGAGCGACTAACTTCATAGGAAAAATCGACATGACCAGGGGTGTCAATTAGATTTAAGACATAGTGTTCACCATCTTTTACATAATCAAGTCTTACAGATTGAGCTTTGATAGTGATTCCACGCTCCTTTTCAATATCCATCGTATCCATAAGCTGAGCACTCATCTCTCTATCGCTTACAGCTCCACACTCTTGAATAATTCTATCAGCTAAAGTAGATTTACCGTGGTCGATATGTGCAATAATTGAGAAATTTCTAATATGAGACTGTGGTACTTTGAGACTCAAGGGGACTCCTTCTTAAGAGGGCATAAATATTTTAAAATAGTATTCTATCTAAAAGGATTAAATAGGAGTAAGCAGAAGATAGTAAAAGCCAATAAATGGTAGAATTATCGCTAAAGTATAGGGAGAGAGGATTGTGTATGGAGCAAATACCAGAGAATATGAAAGACCTTGTATATCTTATCAAGGAAGCAAAAAAAAATAATAAACCAAAACCGATATTCTTTTTAGGAGCTGGAGCTAGTGTAACAGCTGGTATCCCAACTTCAGATGAGATAGCTAAAGATATATTACAAAAGTATAAAGATAAGCCAAAGATAGAGAGATTGGCAAAAGAGGATAGAAATTATGTTAAATTGATGGAGTGTTTAGATACTTCAGAGAGATATGAGCTATTAAAAGATTATGTCGAAAATGCTAAAATAAATGTAACTCATATATATTTAGCTCAACTAATAAAAGAGGGATATATTGACTATATTCTAACTACAAACTTTGATAATTTAACTCTAAGAGCTTTAGCACTATACAATATCTTCCCACCTATTTATGATATAACAACGCTAAAAGATACTCCTATTAATAATTTTCACAAAGAGTCTATTACCTTTTTATATGGACTATACCACCAAATCCATCTTTTAGATAATAAAGAGGAGTTAGAAAAATTAGGAGATACTCTTACCCCAATACTTGAGAGAATATCAACTGATAGACCTCTTGTCTTTATAGGATATAAGGGCGAAGACCCTATCTTAAACTACTTAGCTAAGTTTTCAAAATTTAATGATGGAATCTATTGGCTCTCTAAAAATACAAAAGTATCAAAACAAGTTAAAGAGAAACTTTTTGATAGTAGTGATATAAATAGCAATATAATAGATGGTCTTGATAGTGATACCTTTATGTTAAGATTAAATTCTATGCTTGGATTAAAAGAGCCTAAGATACTTGATAAGCCATTTACAGCTTTAAAAGAGATTCTTAATACAATTATTGATATTGACGAAAAAGAGCAACTTAGTATTGTAAAAAATAGATTTGACATTGCAAAAGAGAATGTACACTATGCAATAGAACAGTATGGAGAGGGTAAAAAGCGTAAAGAGTTGAGTGATTTTAATGAGACTATCTCTAAACATATCCTGATAAAAAAGATTATCGATATATCTATAAGCAAAGAGTACGAAAAGATTTTGGAGCTTAAAGATGAGGTTAAAGATATAGATGACCTTGAATTAAATATTCTACTCTCTAAATTTTATAATGATTGGGGAAGTAGTCTTTCACATAAAGCAAAGATAAATAGAGATAAATCCCTATATAAAAAGAGTTTTGAAAAGTATGAAGAGGCTAATAGATTAAATCTAAAAAATGATTCTGTCTATGTAAATTGGGGTATTGCTCTTTATAATTTAGCCAAATTGGAAAATAGTGAAACTCTTTATAAGGAGAGTCTAAAACTCCTTGCTGAAGCAAAAAGATTAAATTCTAAAAATTCTATTATCTACAAATACCTAGCCAAATCACTATATAATCTAGCAAAACTAAAAGATGATATTTCTCTATATCAAAAGGCACTTGAATATTTTGAGGAGTTTAGTGAATTTGATATAGAAGATAAGAGCATATTTTTCAAATGGGCAAAGACTCTACATATCTTAGCAAAAGATAAAGCAGATGCCTCCTTATATAAAGAGAGTTTTAAAAAGTATGAAGAGGCTAGTATGGTAAGTCCAAAAAATAGCTCTATATATTACAATTGGGCAAATGCCACTTCAGAATTAGCAAATCTTGAGAAAGATGAATCTCTATTTTTGAGTAGTCTTAAAAACTATAAAAAGGCGAATATACTTAAACCTAAAAGTAGCTCTATCTATTATAGTTGGGCAAATGCTCTTTGGGAACTTGCTAAATTAAAAGAGGATATATCTTTATATAAGGATAGTTTTAAAAAGTATGAAGAGGCTAGTAAAATTAATCCTCATAATGACTCTATATATAATGATTGGGCAAATGCACTATATGAGTTAGCGAACCTTACAAAGAATGAGTTACTCTATCAAAAGAGTATAAATGTATATAAAGAAGCTAGTAGAATCAATCCTAATAATGATGTAATATACTACAATTTAGCAAATGCTCTTTGGGAACTTGCTAGATTAAGAGCAGATGTATCTCTATATCAAGAGAGTTTTGAAAACTATGCTCAAGCTAGTATGTTAAATCCTAAAAAATCTTCAATATATAATAACTGGGCAAATGCACTTCTTGACCTTACAAAACTTCAAAATAATCTATTATTTAAGGATAAAATATTTGAAAAATATGAAGAGGCAAACAGGCTTGACCCTGAAAATGAGGCTATATACTACAACTGGGCAAATGCACTATATCACTTTGCAAAATATACAAAAGATGAAGCCCTATATCATCAAGCTCTTGAAAAATATGAAGAGGCTAGTAAATTCGCTCCTGAAAATGAGGCTATATACTACAACTGGGCAAATACTCTATATACTCTAGCAAAGATTAAAAAAGATGAATTTATATATAGAGAAAGTTTTGAAAAATATGCAAGGGCTAGTGAACTCAACCCTAAAAAGGCTTCAACATATCACAACTGGGCAAATTCACTTTATAGTCTAGCAAAGATTAAAAAAGATGAATTTATTCTACAAAAGAGCTTGAAAAAATATGAAGAAGCGAGTAATCTAAATCCTCAAAACTACTCTATATTTTATAACTGGGGATTAGCTCTTTATAATTTAGCAAGAATGAAAGCAGAAGAGCCAATTTATCAAAATAGTTTCAAAAAATTTGCTGAAGCGAGTGCTTTAAATCCTAAAAAAAGCTCTATATATGATAAGTGGGGTGTATCGCTATATAATCTAGCCAAAATTAAAGGTGATGATGTATTATGGAGTCTCTCTTATGAGAAACTATCTAAAGCCCTAGAACTAGGAGGCTCTTGTTATCATCTTGCTTGTTTCTATGCTCTAAGAGGTGAAAATGATAAGGTATTAGAGTATCTTAAAAAGAGTTTAGAAAATGGTAAAGTTACTATAAGAGCAATTATAGAAAATGATGATTTTATCAATCTAAGAGAAGATAAAGAGTTTATAGAGCTTATAAATAGACACTTTCAAGAACTCTCTAAACCTAAAGAGAAATTGGAAAATACCAATTCACCTGAGCAATTTTAAATAGAGCATAGCCATTTTAAGACTTTGGCTTATACTCGATAATCACCGGTTCGCTAAAATTAGGAACATCATCATAGGTAAATATAGCATAATATTTATCTACATCTAATGCTCCAAAATCATCATAAGTCCAACTATCCGCTCCTCCATATAGTTTATCTCCATCATAAGGAGAGATTGGCTTACGGAAAGGATTTTTTATAACAAAGACACCCTTAA
>WGFZ01000100.1 GCA_015491955.1 Nitratifractor sp.
CTTACACAAGTTGCTAAGTTTGCAACTGCTTTAGATACCTTTGCATCTGTTCTTGTTGCTGCTAGTTTAGGAATAGCTACTGCTGCCAAAATACCAATAATTACGATAACAAAGATCAATTCGATCATAGTAAAACCGCGTCTCATGACAATCTCCTTAAAAAAATTTCTTTGTTGCAGGATAAAACCTACTACACCTGTAGTATAGCGATAAAATACTTAAATTTTTTTTAAGTACCCTCTTAATATTTTACCTTTGCTATAATATTGTAAGAGTATTAAGAGACTCTCTTTATCTAATTGAGTCAAGAGAGGTTAAAAGATGTTTAAAGTCCACGCACCCTATGAAGCTAGAGGAGACCAACCACAAGCTATTGAAAAACTAAGTGATTCAATTAAAAAAAGGAATCGTTATCAGACTCTTTTAGGTGTTACTGGCTCTGGAAAGACGCATACAATGGCACGTGTCATCGAACAAACTCAGCGACCTACTCTAATTATGACTCATAATAAAACTCTTGCCGCTCAACTATATAGTGAATTTAAAAGTTTTTTTCCAAAAAATCACGTTGAGTATTTTATAAGCTACTATGATTACTATCAGCCAGAGGCGTATATTCCACGTCAAGACCTTTTTATTGAAAAAGATAGCTCGATTAATGATGAGCTAGAGCGTTTACGTCTTAGTACTACTGCAAGTCTATTAAGTCATAAAGATGTAATTGTTATAGCCTCAGTAAGTGCTAATTATGGATTAGGCAGTCCAAAGGAGTATAGAAATATAGTTCAAAAGCTAGTTGTTGGGCAAGAGTATAATCAAAAAGAGATTCTACTTAAGTTTGTGGAGATGGGGTATAAGAGGAGTGATGACTTCTTTGATAGAGGTAATTTTCGTGTAAATGGTGAATCTATTGATATATATCCTGCCTATAGTGAAGAGATAGCTTACAAGATTGAGTTTTTTGGTGATGAAGTAGAGACTATCTATAGTTTTGAGCCATTGACAAATAGTAGATTATACAATTTAAATGAGTTTACACTCTATAGTGCAAATCAATTTATTGTTGGTAAAGAGAAGATGGCTCTAGCTATTAAGAGTATAGAAGATGAGTTAGATAATAGACTTAGATTTTATCAAAAAGAGGGACGTATGCTAGAGTATAATCGACTCAAACAACGTACTGAGTTTGATTTAGAGATGCTAGAGACTACTGGTATTTGTAAGGGTATAGAAAACTACTCAAGACATCTCACAGGTAAAAAAGCTGGTGAGACACCCTACTCTTTATTGGATTATTTTGAAGAAATGAATGAGGATTATCTTGTAATTGTAGATGAATCTCATGTAAGCTTACCTCAATTTCGTGGAATGTATGCGGGAGATAGAAGTAGAAAAGAGGTACTAGTAGATTATGGATTTCGTCTTCCTAGTGCTTTGGACAATCGCCCTTTAAAATTTGAAGAGTATATAAATAAAGCTCCATCTTATCTTTTTGTATCTGCTACACCTTCAGATTGGGAGATAGAGCACTCTAGTGTAGTTGCCAAGCAGATTATACGCCCAACTGGTCTTCTTGACCCTGAGATTGAGATAATAGATAGCCAAAATCAAGTCTCTAATCTTTATGACCGTATAAAAGAGGTTGTTAGTCGCAAAGAGCGTGTACTTGTAACAGTACTTACAAAGAAAATGGCTCAAGAGCTTAGTAGCTACTATAATGACCTTGGTTTAAGAGTTAAATATATGCACTCTGACTTTGATGCTATTGAGCGTAATCAAATAATTAGAAGCCTACGTTTAGGAGAGTTTGATGTACTAATAGGAATAAATCTCCTACGTGAAGGACTTGATTTGCCTGAAGTTAGCCTCGTAGCTATTCTTGATGCTGATAAAGAGGGTTTTTTACGTAGTCAAACAGCTTTAATACAGACTGCTGGAAGAGCTGCTAGAAATGTCAATGGAAAGGTATTAATGTATGCTAAGAAAATTACCAATTCTATGAAGGCTTGTATAGATATAACTCAAGAAAGAAGAAAAAAACAAATAGAGTATAACACTCTACATAATATAACTCCTAAAACTACCACTAGAGAGTTAGATATAGATTTAAAAGTTAGTGAGGAGGAGTTGTATAGTAGAGATAAGAAGATAGAGAAGATGCCAAAAGCTGAACGTCAAAGAGTGATAAAAGAGTTAAAGGCTAAGATGCTTGAAGCCTCTAAAAAGCTTGAGTTTGAAGAGGCAGCAAGACTTAGAGATGAGATTGCAAAGATTAAGAAACTATAAAATCTATTAATTATTAATTATCCACTATAAACTATAATTAGCTCACTTTAAAAATATATCTCAAGAGGATTACACTATGGATATAAAAGACCCCTCCCTATACATCAATCGAGAACTCTCTTGGCTTCAATTTAATACTAGAGTACTTGCCCAAACTAGAAAAAATACTCTTCCTGCTCTTGAGCGTCTAAAATTTATTGCTATTTATGGGACTAATCTTGATGAGTTTTATATGGTTAGGGTCGCTGGACTTATATCACTATATAAAGCTGGTATCCAAGAGACTGGTGCAGATAGACTAACACCATCTGAACAGCTCTTAGAGATTCGCAAATATCTCCATAATGAAAAGTCAGAACTTGAGAGTCTCTATAATGGAATTATAGATGAGTTAGATAGTGATGGAGTTAAAATTCTTAACTATTCACAACTAAATATAAATCTTCAAGAGGAGCTAAAAAGAGCATTTTATGATGAAATTTATCCTCTAATTATACCTATTGCTATTGATGCCACACACCCCTTCCCTCATCTAAATAATCTTAGTTTTGGATTAGCCATTAAATTAGAAGATAGAGAGGGTAACATTAAACACGGTTTAATCCGAATCCCTAGACTTCTTCCGAGATTTTTTAAAGTAGAACATACCTTTGTTCCAATTGAGAGCATTGTAGAGCATTTTATTCAAGATTTATTCCCTGGATATATCAAAATAGCCTCTACCCCTTTTCGAGTTACAAGAAATGCTGACTTAGCAATAGAAGAGGAGGAGGCCGATGATTTTCTTGAGATGATGGAAGAGGGTTTGCGTGGAAGAAATAAGGGGCAGATGATACGCCTAGAGCTTACAGGAGATGCAGATATTGATCTTGTAAGCTTTTTAAATAGCCATTTAGAGATTGAAGAGGATGATATTTACTACTATCGCTCAATTCCACTAAATCTTGGTGCTTTTTGGCAAATTGTTGGGGACAAATCTTTAGCTCATCTTCTACCTAGTGGATATACGCCAAAAACTCTACCACCTTTTGATAAAGAGAAGATATCTCTTGCAATAGATGAGCAAGATATTCTTCTCTATCATCCTTATGAGAGTTTTGAACCTATTGTTAAATTTATTCAAGAGGCGACAAGCGACCCTAATACTCTAGCTATTCGTATGACACTCTACCGTGTAGGTTCAAAATCTCCTATTGTCAAATCTCTTATTGATGCTGTACAAGATGGAAAACAAGTTACTGTCCTAGTGGAACTTAAAGCTAGATTTGATGAAGAGAATAATCTACGCTGGGCAAAACGCTTGGAAGAGGCAGGAGCTCATGTAGTATATGGTATACCAGGACTTAAAGTACACGCTAAAATTGCTCAAGTTCTAAAACGTAAAAATGGTCAATTAAAGAGCTATCTACACCTTGCTACAGGAAATTACAATCCTAGCACTGCAAAAATTTACACAGATTTAAGCTACTTTACAACACGTAAAGATTTTAATAAAGATGCTACTAGGTTTTTTCATTTCTTAACAGGTTTCTCATCTTATGCAAAACTTCAAACACTCTATATGTCCCCATTACAAATCAAATCTAAACTTCTTAAACTTATAGAGAAAGAGGCAGATTTTGAGAGTGAGGGGCATATTATCTTAAAAGCAAACTCTCTAGCACACCAAGAGATTATTAAAGCTCTCTATAAAGCGAGTCAAAAAGGGTGTAAGATTGATTTAATCATTCGAGGGGTTTGTTGTCTTCGTCCCAATATTGAAGGAGTTAGTGAAAATATCAATGTCTATTCTATAATAGGAAAATATTTAGAACACCCACGCATATATTGGTTTAAACACGATGAAGTTGGTTGCTATATATCAAGTGCTGATTTGATGCCTAGGAATCTTGATAGACGTATAGAGCTTATGACTCCCATATTTGATAAGAATTTAGCTGAGAGAATAGAACAGATTTTAAATCTTCAACTAGCAGATAACCAACTAAGATGGATATTACAAAGTGATGGAGACTATGTAGAAGTAGAATCTATTGAGGTGCAGAATATGATAAACTCTCAAGAGTTATTAGAAAAGTATGTCAATAAACTCTATGAACGCACAAGAAAGCACGATAGTAGTAAGGGGAATAACTACGTTAAGAGATTAGCAGAAAAACTTCTAAAGGAGAGTTAAATGCCAAGAATTTTAGAGTATAAAGGGCAATATCCAATATTAAAAAATAGTAGTTGGATTGGTGCTGGGGCTGTAGTAATTGGTGATGTAGAGCTTGGAGAGGAGTCATCTATTTGGTTTGGCTCTGTAGTGAGAGGTGATGTAAACTCTATTAGTATTGGAAATCGTACCAATATTCAAGACCTTAGTATGATTCACGTTACCCACTACAAAAAAGCCGATAGAAGTGATGGATACCCTACTATTATAGGTGATGATGTAACCATTGGACATAGAGTTATGCTTCACGGTTGCAAAATTGAAGATGCCTGTTTGATTGGAATGAGTGCTACTATATTAGATGGTGCTGTGATTGGTAAAGAGTCAATAGTTGGAGCAGGAGCTTTGGTGACTAAAGATAAAAAATTTCCACCTCGCTCTTTAATTCTTGGCTCACCTGCTAAAGTGGTTCGCCAACTTAGTCAAGATGAAGTAGATGAACTCTACGCATCAGCTAAAAGATATGTTAAATTTATGAAAAACTATAGAGATAGTAGTAATGAATTTTAGTAAAATAGTAGCAAAGAGTCTGAAAGATATACTACGTCCATCTGTTTTGGGATTTATATTAAAAATAGGAGTATTATCTACTCTTTTTTGGATTTCTATTTTGTCAATTTTTTGGGAAAATTTTGAAAAATTAGTTAGTTCCTATATTGCACACTTACCCCTACTTGGTTCTTTTACTTGGTTTCAAACAACGGGAGCATTTTTTAGTGCTTTAGTGCTAGGATATACTATGATTATTATCACTATCTCTTCACTTAGTTCACTTCTTAGTGAAAAACTTCTTATACAACTAGCTAAAGATGAATATCCAAATGTACCCATAATTAATGCAGGGGATATTAAAAAATCTACTTACTATACACTTAAAGCAAATATAATCTTTCTTCTTCTATTTCTTTTTACATTCCCACTAATTTTTATTCCTATTTTGGGACAGATATGGATGCTATGGTTATGGTCAATTTCAATAAAAGAGCCTACTTTATATGATGTTGGCTCTCTATTTATCTCTGATATAAAAGAGTTAAGGCGAGTTAAGGGTAAAGCTACTTTAGTATCTTTACTTGCATCAAGTTTCAACTATATCCCCATACTTCATATCTTTGCTCCACTCTTTGCACAGATTCTATTCTTGCACTATATCCTATTGAGCAAGGAGTCATAGGCTATAATCTTCTTAAAAAGAAGAGGATTATATATGTCAAAAAGACTACATTTAGTTAGTTTAGGGTGTACTAAAAATCTTGTAGATAGTGAAGTGATGCTAGGAAAACTTAGCGAGTATGAGCTAAGTGATGACCCTAGTAGTGCTGATGTTATTATTGTAAATAGTTGTGGTTTTATTGAAGCAGCTAAAGAGGAATCAATTTCTACAATTTTAGAACTTCATCAACAGAGAAAAGAGAACTCTTTGCTTGTAATGAGTGGCTGTTTGAGTGAGAGATACAAAGAGGAGTTATCTTCACAATTACCTGAAATTGATATATTTACAGGGGTTGGAGATTATGAGAGAATTGATGAGCTTATCTATCAAAAGCAAAGTAGCTTCAGCCCACAAGTCTATTTAGCCACTGAAAAATCTCCTCGTCTAATTACAGGCTCAAATTACCACGCCTATATAAAAATCTCTGAAGGGTGTAATCAAAACTGCTCTTTTTGTGCTATTCCATCATTTAAAGGAAGGCTTCAATCTAGAAGTATAGATTCTATTATATCTGAAGTATCCGCCTTGACTCAAAAAGGATTTTATGACTTTAGTTTTATCTCACAAGATAGCTCTAGTTACGGTAGAGATCTTGGATTAAAAGATGGGCTTATTGATTTAATTGAGAATATTGAGATGATTCCAGGGGTTAAGAGTGCTAGAGTCTTATATCTATATCCTAGTACCACAAGCTTTAATCTAATCGATTCAATAGCAAATAGCTCTATATTTCAAACATACTACGATATGCCAATTCAACATATAGAAGATAATGTTCTTAAAAAAATGAAAAGAGGCTTTGGAGAGGATAAAACTATAGAACTTCTTAAAGCGATGAGAGAGAAGGAGGGGAGTTTTGTAAGAACATCTGTTATTGCAGGATACCCACAAGAGAGTGAGCAGAGTTTCAAAAGAGTTTGTGAATTTCTTGAAAATTTTGGATTTGATAGAATTAATGTATTTGCATACTCCAATGAGGAGGATACGTTAGCCTATACAATGCCACAACTTTCAAAAGAGATTATTCAAGAGCGTACGAATATATTAGGAGAGATTGCAAACCACTCACGTGAAGCTTCATTAAAAGAGATGTTAAATAGAACTTATAATATAGCAATAGATGGTCAAAGTAGTGAACACGAATATCTATTATCTGCTCGTCCACTTCTTTGGGCTCCAGAGATTGATGGAGAGATTTTAATAAATGATACAAATACTATTGATATTAAAGTGGGAGGATTATATAGTGCTAAAGTTACTCAAATTGCCAAAGAGTACCCTATAGCTTCAATCATAAAAGAGGAGTTGTAGTTGAAAAGCTATATATCTAAGCTAGAGTATTTACTACGTGGTAAAAAAAATCTACTTGCATTCTCCTATGGGGTTGATTCTACAGCTCTTTACCATCTTCTAAAAGAGGCTAATATCAATTTTGATATAGCTTTAGTAAACTACAAACTTAGAGAACAAGCAAACAAGGAGGAGAAAGAGGCTTATAAACTCGCTAAAAGCGATAATAAAAAGATATATATCTCCTATGCTCCAAAATGGAAAAGTAACTTTGAAGCAAATGCAAGAAGATTTAGATATAACTTTTTTGAATCACTCATTGAGAAGTATGAGTATGAGAATCTACTAACAGCCCATCAATTAAATGATAGATTGGAGTGGTTTATGATGCGTCTTATTAGAGGAGCAGGAGTTTTAGAACTTAGTGGAATGAGAAATATAAGCCAACGTCGAACATCTAAAGGTAAAATATATAATCTCATTAGACCACTACTTGATACTCCTAGAAGTGAAATAGAAAAGTATCTAAAGACAAAAGAGATTTATCACTTTTTTGATGAGAGCAATAAAGAGTTAAAATATGAGCGTAATAATCTAAGACCTATACTTAATCCACTCGTCAATGACTACTCATCTAATATAACTAAAACTTTTAAATATTTAGAGGAAGAGAGTGAAATAATACTAACAAATTCTTCACTAAAATATAATAGAGAAAAACTACGTATATATCATATTAAGAATCAAAAAACTATATCTATAGTAGCTTCTCAAGCTCTAAAAGAGTTAGGATACTTGCTTAGTAGAGCACAAAGAGAGATTTTAAATAGTAAAAA
>WGFZ01000101.1 GCA_015491955.1 Nitratifractor sp.
AGAGCAGCTAATACAAGAGCTGAACTAGCTCTTAAATCTGTTGCCATAACATCAGCACCAAATAAGTTATCTACAGGACGTACAGCTGCTATATTTCCTTTGAGCCAAATATCAGCTCCTAATCTATTGAGTTCACTTACGTGCATAAAACGATTTTCAAATAATCTCTCTTCTATTAAACTCTCTCCCTTTGCTAGGGTGGCAACTGCCATTAATTGTGCCTGCATATCAGTAGGAAACCCAGGATACTCAGCTGTAACAATATCTACCTCTTTTAACTTATCTTGTGAAGCCGATATAGATATTGTAGTATCGTCGAGATATTCAAAACTACAGCCCATTGTCTCAAGCTTATCTATAGTACTTTGAAGATGCTCTAAGTTTACCGCTTCTAAAGTAATTTTAGAGTGTGTAATTGCTCCTGCACAAAGATATGTACCAGCTTCTATACGATCAGGAATTATTGAAATGGGTTTTATAAAATGAAGAGCTTCTTTACCTCTACCTTTTATACTTAAACGACTAGTACCAATTCCATCTATATGAACACCACCATCTTGAAGCATTTGACAGAGTTGAACTATCTCTGGTTCTCTAGCCGCATTTATAATTTCAGTAATTCCATTAGCCAAAGCTGCTGCCATAAGAGTATTTTCCGTTGCACCAACACTAACTTTATCAAATATTATTTTTGCACCTCTTAATCCATCTTTAGGAGAGATAGCGTGAACATATCCACCTCGAATATCAATCTTAGCTCCCATAGATTCAAGAGCTTTAAGATGCATATCAATTGGTCTTTGTCCAATAGCACAACCTCCGGGCAGACTAACTTCACACTCTCCAAAACGTGCAAGAAGTGGTCCAAGAACCAAAATAGAAGCTCTCATTTTAGAAACTATTTCATAGACTGCTCTAGTAGAGTTTATACTTCCAGTATCTATTCTAGCCTCTTCATTTTTATATTCTACCTTAGCTCCTAAAATATCTAAAAGCTCTAATAGAGTACGAATATCTACAACATTTGGAATATTCTTTAAAATTACTGGTTTATCACTAAGTATTGTTGCAGCTATAACTGGAAGTGCTGAATTTTTTGCACCACTTATCTTTATTTTTCCACTAAGACTATTACCGCCTTCTATCTCTAGATAGTCCATAAAACTCCTATCTTGTATTAATTTATAAATTTTGATATTGTATCTAAGAAGGGGTTAAATCAATTAAATTCAATTTTATTTGCCAAGTTCCGAAAATATAATTAATGCTTTTTCTAATAAAATTTTTGATAGAATCTCGCTCTAAAAGATTATAAAATAAGGGACAAAATGCATATTCAAATTACTCCTGAAAATCTTCTAATTCAACTTGCTTATCCAGTAAAAGAGGCTACATTACAACAAGTAGAGCGTATTATCAACAATACAGATGGTTTTGATAAATTTGCTAGACATATATTATCTTTGGAAGATGAGATTAAACGTTTTGGTGGCATTGTTGCACTCTCTAACTCAAAAGATTATCTAAAAGTTAAAACAGATAGTAAAAATCCTGAAGAGATTGAAGCTTTTACAGAGTATATTAAGCATTGGGCGGAAAAATATAAAATAACCCTAGAAAAAGTTGAGAGTAAAAATACTTTCTATATTTTAGGTCAAAAGTAAGATATTTTATGCCGTTAAGTGGGCTCAATAGTGAGCAAAAAGTAGCGGCAACTGCCCCTAGTGGTTATAACCTTATTATTGCAAGTGCTGGAACAGGTAAAACTTCTACAATTGTAGGTAGGATTGCCTATCTTCTTAAGCAGGGTGTACCTGCTGAAAAAATTCTTCTATTAACATTTACAAATAAAGCTTCTGGAGAGATGATTCAAAGATTAAAACAGTACTTTCCCTCAAGCAGTGTCGATAAGATTGAAGCTGGAACTTTTCACGCTGTATCTTATCGCTGGTTAAAAGAGAGACTTCCAAATTCTACGCTTAAACAACCTTCAGAACTTAAAACTCTCTTTCGTAGTATTTATGAAAAGAGAGATTTGAAAAGGTTAGGGTATGGTAGTGAAGCATTTTCAGCTACATATCTATATGAGCTATATGGACTCTATCAAAATGCAACTTTAGAATCTTTTGATAAGTGGTTTTTAGAGCGTTATCCAGAACATGAGTCTCTAATAGATATATATATGGATATTTGTCAAGAGTATGAAGCAAGTAAAGAGGAGTATGGATTTTTATCTTTTAATGATCTACTTTTAAAGGTTAAAGAGAGGCTAGAAAATAGAGAAAAAATTCCTTTTGAAGAGGTTTTAGTAGATGAGTATCAAGATACTAATACTCTACAAGGAGCTTTTATCGATTCCCTCAAAGCAAAATCTCTATTTTGTGTGGGAGATTATGACCAAAGTATATATGCCTTCAATGGAGCAAATATTGAAAATATTGCCACTTTTACAGAGCGTTATCCAAACTCGAAGGTATTTACATTAAAGACTAATTATCGCTCAGGCTCTGCAATATTATCTCTTGCAAATCGTGTAATTGAGAGAAATGAGCGTATATATCCAAAGGAGCTAATTGTAGGTAGAGATGGTATATCCTATTCCCCAAAGTTACTTATATATAAAGAGCTTTTTGAACAGTATCAAGCTATAGCATCACTTATTTCCAAGAGCAAAATAGACTATAAAGATATAGCAATAATTTTTAGAAATAATGCTAGTGCTGATGGGATAGAAGCTAGTTTAAGAGAGCGGAGGATTCCTTGTCGGAGAAAGGGTGGTACAAGTTTTTTTGATACAAAAGAGGTTAAGTTTTTATTAGATTTTTGTACTCTACTTATAAATCCTAGGGATATGATGGCATCTATTCATATATTTGAATACTCAAAAGGGATAGGTACAGCACTAGCTAAAGATATTTTTCAATGTTTAATACATTTTGGAGAGGGAAATTTTCATAGAGGATTATTAAATCCCACTATTACAACATTACCAAAACTAAATCCAAATAAAAATACTCAACTAGGACTATTTGATGATGATATAGAGATAGGCTCTGTTAGTAGATTTTCACATATAGATATGGAAGAGGAGATACGTTCTCACCCCATTCTTAAGCATCCAAGAATAACTCAAGATGGTGTACGATTCTTTATTAATTTTTATAGATTATATAAAAGTATTCAACGTTTTCAACGTCCTTCTTCTATTTTGAAAAAAATTATATCATCTAAACTATATCAAGAGATTGTTGAATCTCTCTCAAATCAAAGGTCTCGTCTAAAAAGCGGTGAAATTGATCAACATAGGAAAATGGAGTCAAAAGATAGAATCCTACGTAAAGCACGTCTTCTTAATGATTTAGCGACTCCTTACCAAGATTTACACCGTTTTGTAAATGCTATGATTTTAGGTGGTGGTGAGATGAGTGAAGGAGAGGGTGTTAATCTATTGACAGTACACGCCTCTAAAGGATTGGAATTTAAGGAAGTCTATGTAATAGATTTAATGGATGGGCGTTTTCCAAATAGGAAGTTAATGGAACGTACAGGTAGTTTAGAGGAGGAGAGGAGACTATTTTATGTTGCAGTTACTAGAGCTAGAGACTATCTATATCTATCAATGGCAAAGTATGACCGTGTCAAAAAGATTGATTTTAAACCATCACCTTTTTTACAAGAGGCTAATATGATTTATAAGTAGTAGCTTGTGATATAATCACATATAAAAAAAAGGAAAAATATGAGTAATAAACACATAAATCATTTGGAGAGAATTAAAGATGCTATTGACAAAGCTCAATTAAGCGAAGAAGAGAAGAGTAGTGCTTGGAAACATATTGAAGAGTGGTATGAAGAGGATAGAGCTTTTGGTATGTTATATGAGAAATTGAGTGAAATATCTCCAAAGATTGAAGCTCTACTTAATGAACTTGGTCTAATCTAAAGAGTAGGGCGATACCCAAGTAATAAAAATGCACTATAACTACCATAGGGCTTGTTAATGATTGTTGCATCATAACAAGCTACATCCCCAAATCCTGCATCTTTTAACCAAGAGCTTATTTCATCTCTATCAAAACCTAAATGTTTAACTCCTGTATCTAGTGTATGAAAACTCCCATCTTCTTTATCTATATCACAAAATGCAACAAAACCTCCTAATTTAACAAGTTTAAAAAAATTCTTAAATAGTTTTGGTACATTTTCTATATGATGAAGTGTCATAGTTGAGATGATACCATCAACTTCTAAAGATAGAGTCTCTTGAGTAAGGTCTTTTTGGATTAAATTAAGTTGGCAGGGGATTGAATCTGACTTTTTTTCAAGTTTTGAAATCATAGAAGTAGATATATCAACAGCAGTAATTTTAGAAACACTAAAAGCAATTTGTTCAGTTAAAAGACCTGTACCAGCACCAAAATCTAAAATATGCATATTCTTATTTAAATTGATATTATTTATAATAACTTTCGCCATATCTTTTATATAATGCAAACGATAATCTACATCATCATAATTATTAGCACGTTTTTTAAAATAATCTTTCTGCATAAAAATCCTAAATAGAAACTGTGAAATTATAATCAATAAAAAAGAAAAGGGCAAAAATATATTTTTAATAGAATGTATATTATGTTAATCAATATAAAAAAACATTCTATCTAAACTTAATCAATACAAACAAAAATAAAACTCATTTTAATAAAAACTTAATCACAAAAAATATTACCTTTAATATATAAGCCTTTAAATAGTATAATACAAACAATTACTAAATCAAAAGGAAACTATTAAATGAAATTAAAAACTCTTAAAAAAGCTTGTATAGTTGCTATAACCCTTCCTATTCTTGCAACTGCTGGAGGTGATGTTGCTCCTATTGCTCCAGATTCTGATAGTAACTGGATTGATGCTATAGGTTTTAGCTATGGAAGAAGTAAAGACAAAATTGATATTTACCGTTTAACTCTAAGAAGGGATTTTGAAAGTAAATGGATGGAGAGTGATAGTGGTTATCTATCTGGTTATTGGGAAGGCTCTTTAAACTATTGGAATGGAAGAGGTACAGATAACTATGGTGTAGCATTATCTCCAGTATTTGACTACTATTTTAATACAGAAAGTGGCATAAAACCATATTTAGAGGCTGGAGTTGGTGTATCTTACTTTGCTCGTACTAAGATGGGAATTAGAAACTTATCATCTCATTTTCTATTTGAAGACCGTATTGGTTTAGGTGTTAGAGTAGATAATATGGATTATAGCCTCCGTTATATGCACTACTCAAATGCTGGTATGAAACAACCAAATCATGGTATTGATATATTTATTGGTTCAGTAAGCTATAAGTTTTAATCTTCCTTTTTTGTACCTTATATTAAGAGGTACAAAAAGCTAATAAAGAGGCTGTTACTGCGACATTAAGAGACTCAACTCCTCTTTGCATAGGAATAGATATAGATTTATCACTTAAAGCTTTTATTTCAGAGCTTACCCCATCACTCTCATTTCCTAATATAAATATTGAACGTTTAGGAATCTCTATATTTTTATAATTTAAATTTGAATGAGAATCTAAAGTATATATCTCTGTACCCTCCTTTTGAAAATACTCAATACCTTTTTTAAGAGAGTTACTTCTAATAATTGGAAGTTTAAATATAGTACCTGTACTAGCCTTAATTGTAAGTGGAGATACTAAAGGAGCATTCCCCCTATTACCTAATAGTAATCCATCAATATTTCCTGCTGTACAAGACCTTATAATCATTCCTACATTTTGAGGATTTGTAACTCTATCTAATGCTATAAGTCTAAAACTACTATACTTTTCAATAAAACTCTCTGGCTTAATAAGGTTTTCTAAAACAATATCTAAGGCTACACCTTGGTCTTGTTTAGAGTTCTTTGAAATATATGAAAGCTCTTTTTTAGAGTGTAACTTAATCTCAATCTTACGCTTTTGTGCTAACTCTTCCATCATATCTAAATCTTTTGAAGAACGATTTGTTTTAGCAAGATGGAGACGATATATTTTAAGACTAAAATTATTTAAAGCCTCTAAAATAGGTTTCCTACCATATATAGTAAGCACTTTAGTATAGAAATCTCTTTTTGATGTAGAACTAATCAACTTTCACCATTCCAAGCAATATGAGGTTTTCCATCTTCATCAAATTCAACAGCTGGCATTCCCATGATATTATATCCACCATCTACATAGTGAATCTCACCTGTTACTGCACTAGATAAGTCGCTTAGAAGATACATACCACTATTACCTACCTCATCGATTGTTACATTTCTTTTAATAGGAGAGTGAGCTAAATTCCACTTGAGCATAAATGAAAAATCCCCTATACCAGCAGCAGCAAGAGTCTTAATTGGACCTGCACTAATAGCATTTACACGTACGCCATAACGTCCTAAATCTTCTGCTAAATACTTAACACTCATCTCTAACGCTGATTTAGCTATCCCCATGAGATTATAGTTAGGAATATATTTTACTCCACCATAATAACTAAGTGTAAGAATAGAGCTATTGTTACTTAAAATTGGTTTCAACTCACGACTTAATTCAATTAAGGAATATACCGATATATCCATTGCTACATTAAAAGTATCTTTGGGAATATCACTAAAATGTCCACTCAAACCCTCTTTAGGAGCAAAAGCTATTGAGTGAACAATAAAATCAATCTCTCCAAAATCATCTTCTAAAGATTTACGTAGAGTAATAATCTCTTCTGGATTACTAACATCGCAAGGATATAGACGTTCTTCACACCCAAGCTCCTTGGCTATAGGAGCTAACTTCTTTTCAAAACGCTCATTTAAGTAAGTTATTGCCAACTCTGCCCCTTGCTCACGACAAGCTTTAGCTATTCCATAGGCAATAGATTTTTTATTAGCAATTCCTAAAACAACCCCTCTTTTACCTTGCATTATCATAAAAATTAACTCCTATTCTTATTAATATAACTTTGTGTTTATTTTAACACATTCTTAACGTCTTAAAGTAGCCACAAGCTCTTCAGGTTCTAATAATAATTCTAAAGCTCTTGTTATAGATGGAACAACAATTTGTGAAGAGAGAAGTGTTTCAGTAGAACAGCCCTCTTGTCCTAAAACTACAATACCTAAAGCAGCATATTTTATCATCTCTTTATCATTATTTCCATTTCCAATAGCAATAGTTCTATTTGCACCCAAACCATCTAAAATCTCTCTCTTTTCTGCTGTATGGTTAGAGCTTTTTAAAATAAAAACCTCTATATCACTATCTTCTAACTCTTGCATCACTGTTCCAAAAGTATCGGAAGTTACAACTTTAATATTTAATAATTTAGAGAGTGCTTTTAAACGCTCTAAAACACCTGGTAGAATATGTCCATTAAAAGCTATAGTTCCATTATAATCTAAAAGTAAATTTTTAATACTCAACCAACCATAACCAGGTATTAATAAATCTATCATTTAATTTCTCCTCTTTTTAGTGTATGTGAATCGGAGTTTTTGAACAAAATTTAAAACCTCTTTATCTGCTTCTTCCCCAGCAACAATTCTAGCTAACTCTTTTATACGTTCTGATTCATCTAATATCTTTGCAATACTTATATTATTTTCTTTATAAACTAATATATGTTGATTTGCCCTAGCACTTAAATGAGCTTGATGACTAATAGCAAAGATTTGATAACTTTTTGCCAACTCTTCAATCATCTCTGCAATAGCAATCGATTCATCACCACTAACATTAGCATCAATTTCATCAAGGAATATTATACCTCCTTTAGAACTATTACTAGATAGAGTAACACTCATCAAAGCTAAACGTAATCGATTAAACTCACCTCCGCTTAATGTTGAACTTTTAGAGCCATCTAAGATTATATCTACCCTCTCAATTCCTAAATTAGATAAATTTGACTCTGAAAATTTAAAAGATATATCTGGTAATTTAAGACGCTCCAATATTGGGTGTAATTCATCTTCTAAAAATTTAGCCAATTTATGACGATACTTTGAAATTTCTTTAGCTAATTTTATAAGAGCATTCTCCTCTTTCTCTACAAAAGATTCTAAATTACTACAATCTTGTTCAATATGTTCATAAGATAGTAACTCTTTCTCTTTTAAATCTTTATACTCCAATGCCTCTTTTATAGAACCGTAACGACTAATTAGACTAGATAAGGTTTCAAGACGATTTAATACATCTTCAATATTTATCTCTGATAACTCTTCCCTTAGAGCTTCAATATCCTCAAAATCAGCTCTTAAGTGATTCATAGCATCAGTAAAGTAACTAGAATCTTTTTGCATTAAATTAAGAATCTCTTGTACACTCTCTTCTAAATCAAATATATTAGAGGCTTGTTGTATCGCCTCTTGAAGTCTATCAAGGTATGAAAGACGCTGTTTAATCAATAGAAGCTCCTCATACTCACCATCTTTAGGCTCTATATCTACAATCTTATTAATTTCAAAACGAATAAACTCTTTTTTTTCAATTAAACGCTTTTTGTTCTCTTGTAACTCTTTTAGCTCATCTTTTTTAGAGTGATATATTTTATAACGTTTTTTAAACTCTTCATATAATTTTTTTATGTCGATATTTTTAGTAATTAAAACACTATCAAGCATATTAAGAAGATATTGACTCTCAAATACTCCATGCTCTCTAACACTAAGATATGAGCAATATGGTGTTAAAATCTCTCCTAAACGTCTTTTAGAGATTTGTTGTTTATTTAAATAATAACGACTCCTCTCTTTACGTAATGCTCTTATAACTAAAGGGTTCTCTAAAAGAAATTCATCACTTTGCATAGAGTCTAGTTTTAAAAGTTCTATTTCACATAACTTTGCTTCAGAATTACCTATTCCAAAATTGGCTAAAATAGCCTGTATCAATATAGATTTACCAGCACCACTAGGACCACTAAACACAATTAATCCAGAGTCAAATTCCAACTCAACCTCTTTAAAACTCAAAAGCTCTCTCAAGTATAGACGCTCAATCAAAACTTATAACCTCTACTACTATTATTTATTACTTTTACCACTCTATATCCCCCCAATGGAGTTTATCTCTTAAAACGGAAAAGTAGTTACGCTCTTTTCTATGTAATAGTTTAGCATCTTCACGTGCTACAGCAATAAAAACCCTATCTCCCTCTTCAATCTCATAACGCTCTTGTCCATCAATAGTGGCAATAGCATCATACTTTTCTATATTAAATTCAATAGCAAAATCAGAAGGAACAAGTAATGGACGTTGATTAGTTAAAGAGTGTGCTAAGACTGGGGTAAGGATAAAAGCTCTAGTTAGTGGATATATCACAGGACCTCCTGCTGCAAGATTATATGCAGTTGAGCCTGTTGGTGTAGAGATTATCAATCCATCGCCTCTGTATGTATTAAACTTCTCTCCTTCAATAGAGGCATTAACAATAACCATTTTTGAAGGAGTTGGACTACTAATTACAACATCATTTAGAGCAAAAAATTCAATTTTAGCTCCAGATGATTTTAAAATATGCCCCGCAATCATCAAACGTTTATCTATACGATAACAACCATCAATTAACTGTTCTAAAAAGTTCGATACCTCTTCAATCTTTACATCAGCTAAAAATCCTAAATTACCAGCATTTATCCCAACTACAGGCTTATGCCAAGTATAACTACGTCTAACTAGAGAAAGGAGTGTTCCATCTCCACCAAGTGAGACAAGAAAATCACTATTTGCACACATTTCATCAAAGGCAATTCCATCTTCTGAAATCATCAAAGCTGAACGTCTAGCTAACTCCACTCTTATATCTCGTTTTTCAAACTCTTGACGTATAGACTCAAATATTGGCTTAATCTCTGGAGAATTAGGTTTAAGAATAAAACCAGCTGTTTTCATCTGTTTAAGCTTATCTTGAGCCATTATCTACCTTTTTTAAGATTTTAAGAGTAAATGAAGAGTGGTCATTTAGCCTACCTCATCAAAAACTTAACTCAATTATTTTTCTATTTTACTAAGTAAATTTCTATGACGCTCTGGCTGATTTGAACCTTCAATCATAAATCGAAGAGCATTTAAACGTATAAATCCCTCTGCATCTTTTTGATTATATACCTCATCTTCTTCAAATGTACTATGTTCAGGAGAATATAAAGATTTAGAAGAGCTTCTTCCTACTACAATTACATTCCCTTTATATAGTTTAAGACGTACATCACCCTCTACAAAACGTTGAGTCTCATCTATAGAAGCTTGTAGCATTTTACGTTCAGGAGACCACCAATATCCATTATAGATTAAACTAGCATAGCGAGGCATAAGCTCATCTTTTAAATGTGCCTCTTCTCTATCTAGTGTAATAGACTCTATTGCTCTATGAGCCTTTAACATAATAGTCCCACCTGGAGTTTCATAACAACCTCTAGCTTTCATACCCACATATCTATTCTCTACAATATCAATTCTACCAATTCCGTGTTTATTCCCATACTCATTGAGAGTTTTAAGAATAGTAGCTGGAGACATTTCCTCACCATTTATAGCGATAGGATCACCATTTTTATAACTAATTGTAATATATTCTGCTTTATCTGGTGCCTCTTCTGGTGAATTTGTCCAAAGCCACATATCCTCTTCAGGCTCTGTCAAAGGATCTTCAAGGATTTGCCCCTCATAAGAGATATGAAGTAAATTTGCGTCCATACTATAAGGAGACTTTTTCCCTTTTTTATCGATTTCAATTCCGTGTTCCTTAGCATAAGAAAGAAGTTTTTCTCTACTATTTAAATCCCACTCTCTCCAAGGGGCAATTACAGCAATATCAGAATCAAGACTTAAATAACCTAATTCAAAACGAACTTGGTCATTTCCCTTTCCTGTCGCCCCGTGAGCTACTGCATCTGCACCTGTTTTATGGGCTATTTCAATCTGTTTCTTTGCAATTAATGGACGAGCAATAGAAGTTCCAAGTAGATACTCACCCTCATAAATAGCATTAGCTCTAAACATTGGGAATACAAAATCTTTTACAAACTCCTCTCTGAGGTCAAGAATATAGATATTTTCAGGTTTAATTCCAAGTTTAAGAGCCTTTTGACGTGCTGGTTCAACCTCTTCACCTTGTCCCAAATCTGCTGTAAAAGTTACAACTTCACAACCATACTCATCTTGAAGCCATTTTAAAATAATACTTGTATCCAATCCTCCAGAGTATGCTAATACTGCCTTTTTTATCTCTCTTTTTGACATAACTATCCTTGTATATATTTAATTTTAAAAGGGATTTTATCACAAGTGAAATTATGAGGGTGGTATAATCTTGAGAAATATCCATATAAAGGGAGTATTTTATGAAACTTGGAGTCAATATAGACCATATTGCTGTTTTAAGAGAGGCTAGACGCATAAATGACCCTGACCCTCTACAAGCTTTAGGAATTTGTGCAAGAGCAGGAGCTGAACAAATCACAATCCATCTAAGAGAAGACCGTCGCCATATTCACGATGAAGATGCAATAGCAATTATTCGCCACTCCTTACTTCCTGTAAATCTTGAGTGTGCAAAATCTAAAGATATTATAGATTTTGTCTGTAAATATCGTCCACATAGAGCAACTATTGTCCCAGAAAAACGTCAAGAGGTTACAACAGAGGGTGGATTAAATGTACTAAGCCAACAAAATGATTTAAAAGATACTATATATCGCTTACATCAAGCAGAAGTTGAGGTATCTCTATTTATAGACCCAAATCCAGAGGCCATATTAGCCTCTAAAGAGCTTGGAGCTGATTGGATAGAGTTTCACACAGGACACTATGCCAATCTTTGGGCAATGCTATATAGCAATTTAGCTAATACCCACCACTCAATCAAAGAACTAGAGTTACCTCGCCATAAGCTTAAAGCTAGGTTAGAGCAAGAGCTTTTAAAACTTCAAGATTTAGCTAAACACGCCAAAGGTATCAAATTAAAAGTTGCCTCTGGACACGGACTTAATTATCAAAATGTTATCCCTATTTCTAAAATTAAAGAGATTGAAGAGTTAAATATTGGTCAGAGTATTATTGCACGTTCGATTTTTGTGGGGCTTGAGAGTGCCATAAAAGAGATGAAAAATCTAATATAGATGGATAATTGTATGAAAAAAAGAGTGGCTATTAGTGTAGGTGATTTAAATGGAATTGGAATTGAGTTAGCTCTTCGTAACCATAAGGAAGTTAAAGACTTAGTAGAGCCTCTATATATAATAGATAAAGATATGTTAGAACAAGTAAGTAAACTACTATCTATAGATATTCCAAAAGATTTTAAAACTATATCGCCTAATACTCATTATTTTAAGATTAAAGCTGGAGTTATTGATGCTAAATCTGGTGCTTATAGTTTTGCCTCTTTTAAAAAGGGTGTAGAGCTTTGCAAGGAGAACAGTGTAGATGCTATATGTACCCTTCCTATACACAAAAAGGCTTGGGAGGAGGCTAAAATAGCATACAAGGGACACACTGATGCTCTAAGGGACTTTTTTAAAAAAGAGGCGATTATGATGTTAGGCTCTCCTAAAATGTATGTAGGGCTATATACTGAACATATTCCTCTAAAAGATGTTCCAAAGGCTATAGATGAGCAGAGACTTTTTCAATTTTTTATAGATTTTTATAGAGAGACAAAAGCAAAAGAGATAGCCGTTTTAGGATTAAATCCTCACGCAGGGGATTATGGAGTGTTAGGAAACGAAGAAAGTACTATTGAACGTAGTATAGTTAGAGCAAATGAATATCTCCCAAATTCTCCCTTTCTAGGCCCTTTAGTTCCCGATATTGCATTTACCCCTACTCTAAGAGATAGATTTAAATATTATATAGCAATGTATCACGACCAAGGTCTTATCCCCCTAAAAGCTCTATATTTTGACGAGAGTATAAATGTATCTCTAAACTTACCTATTCTAAGAACAAGTGTAGATCACGGAACAGCATTTGATATAGCCTATAAGGGAAAATATTTAAATAAAAAAAGTTACATAAATGCTATAAAGTACATAACCTCAACCACTAATTAAATCATAATCATTGGGGTATTTACATTCAAAAATATTATAAGAAGGTACTTTTGATAAAGTATGGAGATTTTCAAAATGGATATTTACAATATTATCCATATTATCTCTATAGGCAATCTGTTCTATCTTTGAACTTGAATCTAAAACAATAGTATATAGCTTACCTCTATATTTAGCTGTATATATTTGTCCTTTATAGTGCTTTGCATTTTTTAATATTTGAGAAAGATTGAAACTCTTTTTAAGTTTGTAAAAGGTAACTTGTTCTAAATCGTGATCAACAACAGTTACACTCTTACCGTTACTACAGACATCTTTTTTTGTTGGTTTCATATATATCCACTTAAAACGGCTCTTATTATCCATAACCACCCTTCCCTTATATAAAAGAACTTTCTTTTTTGGATTGGTTATCTTTTGAATAAAATCTGCCTTCATTGCTATAGGTAGTTTAATACCATTAGCATTAAGATTAATTATCATAAGTATCAATATTAAATATTTCATAATTTATCTCCTAATATCTATTTATAGTGTAATCATAGCAAATTAGATACTTTTTGAGATCAAATTAACCCTTTTTTGATAGAATAAGGTAATACTATAAGAAGGCAATAGAGATTATGATTGATACTGTAATGAAGGTATTTGGAACTGCAAACGATAGAAAAGTCAAGCAGTATATGAAACGAGCTAAAAAGATAGATGCACTAGAACCAAAATATGAGAAGATGAGTGATGAAGAACTTAAGAGTGCTTTTAATAATTTTAAAAGTAGTGTTTTAAATAAAGATAAAACTCTTGATGATATTCTCATTGACTCCTTTGCTATAACAAGGGAGGTATCTAAAAGAGTATTGGGTCTGAGGCACTATAATGTACAGCTAGTAGGAGGTATGGTTCTACACGAAGGTAATATCGCAGAGATGAAAACAGGAGAGGGAAAGACTCTAGTAGCCACTCTTGCTGTTGTTTTAAATGCTGCTCTAGGACGTGGGGTTCACGTTGTAACTGTAAATGATTACTTGGCAAAACGTGATGCTCAAGAGATGGGAAAGATATATGAGTTTCTAGGCTTTAGTACTGGTTGTATTACAAGCGAAATAGATGATGATTTAGAGCGTAAAGCACAATATGACGCTGATATTACCTATGGTACAAACAATGAGTATGGTTTTGATTATCTAAGAGATAATATGAAAGTTCATCTTGATGAAAAAGTACAAAGAGACCACTACTATGCTATTGTAGATGAAGTTGATTCTATCTTAATTGATGAGGCAAGAACTCCTTTAATTATATCAGGACCAACACAAAGAGACCAGAGTCTATATATAAAAGCAAATGTAGTAGCACAAAAGTTAGTAAGAGGTGAAGAGCTTCCTGCTAAAGCTGGTGAGCCTAAAAAAATGACAGAAGATTTTGTTGTTGATGAAAAAAATCGCAATATTGTTATGACAGAAGCTGGACTAGAGAGAGCAGAAAAACTCTTTGAAGTAGATAATCTCTTTAGCCTTGAAAACTCTGCTATGGTTCACCATCTTGACCAAGCACTAAAAGCACATAATCTTTTTGAAAAAGATGTAGATTATGTTGTACGTGATGGTGAGATTATTATTGTTGATGAGTTTACAGGAAGACTTAGTGAAGGGAGACGTTTTAGTGAGGGACTCCATCAAGCATTAGAGGCAAAAGAGGGAGTTAAAATTCAAGAGGAGTCTCAAACTTTAGCTGAAATTACATATCAAAACTACTTCCGTATGTATGAAAAACTTGCTGGTATGACAGGAACAGCTCAAACTGAAGCGACAGAGTTTAGTCAAATATATAATCTTGATGTTATCTCAATACCTACAAATGTACCTATAAAAAGAGATGATAAGCCAGACTTAATATTTAAAACTGAAGAGGATAAAATAAAAGCTGTAGTTAAACGTATAAGGGAAGTCCATAGTAAAGGGCAACCAATACTTGTTGGAACAGCTTCAATTGAAAAGAGTGAACTAATCCATAAATATCTTCAAAAAGAGAAGATTGCTCACAATGTTTTAAATGCTAAAAATCACGAACAAGAGGCAGAGATTATTAAAAATGCTGGTCAAAAAGGTGCTGTAACAGTTGCAACCAATATGGCAGGTCGTGGTGTTGATATTAAAATAGATGATGAGGTTAGAGAGTTAGGTGGTTTAGCAATCCTTGGTACAGAAAGGCACGAAAGCCGACGAATTGATAACCAATTAAGAGGACGTTCAGGTCGTCAAGGAGACCCAGGTGAGAGTCAATTTTACTTAAGCCTTGAAGATAATCTACTAAGAATCTTTGGAGGGGACAGAATCCAGAAGATTATGAACTCTATGGGTATGGAAGAGGGAGAGTATATAGAGTCAAAACTTGTAACTAGAAGTATTGAAAAGGCTCAGAAAAAAGTTGAATCTATGCACTATGAATCAAGAAAAAATATTCTTGAGTATGATGATGTTGCCAACTATCAACGTAAGGCTATATATGCTTTCCGTAATCAACTATTAGACCCTAAGTATGATATTGATGGCAAAATTAAACAAAATATAGAAGAGCTTGTAGATTTTATGCTCAAAGAAGCAGAGATTTTTGCTGGGCAAGTGAGCGAGGATTATGACCTTGATAGATATACATCACTAATTAAAGAATATACCAACTTAGATATTTCAAAAGATATTTTTGCTAATAAAGATGCTGATGATATTCGTCAAGAGACTCTAAAGTCTCTAAAAGATGCGTATGAAGAGAAGTTTGGAATATTTGATGAAGAGCAAAGAAAAGAGATAGAAAAAGTACTACTTTTACAAGTTTTAGATAGTGAGTGGAGAGAGCATCTCTATGAGATGGACGTACTAAAAACTGGTATTGGATTGAGAGGTTACAATCAAAAAGATCCTTTAGTTGAGTATAAACAAGAGAGTTACCAACTCTTCCAAGCATTAGTACAAAGAATTAAATTTGAATCTACTAAACTTCTATATATTATTCAATTTGATTTTAGTTCTCCAGAAGAGGAGTTGGAGACTGCAGAAAAACTTCTTGAAGAGATGGCTATTGATGATAGTGAGCTTATTAGTAATGAGTATCAAGAGCTTCCATCTGATACAACTGATGCACAAAACAGCCCATATCTTGCTCCACATAAACCAAAACGTAATGACCCTTGTCCTTGTGGAAGTGGCAAGAAGTATAAAAACTGCTGTGGTAAGAGTGGACCTAAAAAGGGATTACTAGCCTAATGAATCTCCCCTCTGACCCTAGGGTAGTTAGACGCATTGTGCGTCATTATTTACATTATGACTCTGAAAATCCTTTTATATTTATCTCTGCCATATTAGCCTTTTTAGGTATTACAATCGGAATTATTGTAATGATGATATCTATGGGGGTTATGACAGGGACTCAAAAGGAGTTTGAAAAACGACTTTTCCTTATGAACTATCCACTAACAGTAATTGGATATGCTAATGGTGTAGAAGATAGTACAATTCAAAAAATTCATAAAAATTTTCCAAATATAAAGATTAGCCCCTTTTACTCTACTCAGATTATTGCAAGAAATAAAGATGTAATACAAGGAGGAATCCTATATGGAGTAGATTTTAAAAAAGAGGATAAACTAAATCCAATATTTGCAAGAGCATTAAAGAAAAATAGACTCAATAGAGTCTCACGCTATGATATGGTTGTTGGTAAAGATTTAGCTACTGAGTTAAATAGCAAAATTGGGGAGAAGATTACTCTATTTTTCTCTCAATATCAACCTACTGGTTTTGGGAGTATGCCCCTTCAAAAACGTTTTAAGATTAGAGCTACATTTAGTTCAGGTCTTAAGGCTTATGATAAAGCTATTATGTACACTACACTTAAAGCATTTCAAAAGGTTCTTAAAAAATCACCCAAGCGTTATGATGGACTTCACCTATATACAGCTAAACCATTTGAAATGATAAAAAAGATTAAGCCTATTCTCCCTGATGATGTAGATATACAGGGGTGGTGGCAACAAAATGGTAACTTCTTTTCTGCTATGCAGATGGAGAAAAAAGCCCTATTTCTTGTATTGATGCTCATTATCATTGTAGCTTCACTAAATATCATAAGCTCTTTATTGATGACTGTTATGAGTAGGAGAAAAGAGATAGCCCTACTTCGTACTCTTGGTGCAACAAGAAAGGAGATTAGACAGATATTTTTCCGTTTAGGATTAGCAATTGGATTAGCTGGTATTGTTACAGGGACTATTCTTGGATTTAGTGGAATATGGTTTTTAAAACACTTTGATATTATCCATCTTCCTGCTGATGTTTATGGAACAACTCATCTACCAATTGATCTGCTCTGGAGTGATTTTGCAATGATTATCGTCGGTACATCTATTATTGTAGTACTATCTTCTTTGTATCCTGCACATAAAGCCTCTTCTACAGATCCTCTTAATGTATTAAGAAACGAATAAGTCCCCTATTTGACTCTTTTTTTCTTTTTAGTTTTATTAGGCTTACTAAGGCTCTTTGCTGAGTTTATAAGATGTGCTGGAGATTTTAAAGTTCTCCACAATATATCTAAAGGGTACAGAAGAGCCTCTCCTACAGGATTTGTATTCACCTTTGGGTGTTCTATAGTCCCTCTTATCTTTACACCAGCAGTAAAACTCTTATCCTTACCAAATATAATATAACCAACTAAGGGAATTTTTGATAGAGCATTGCCCATCTCCCTTGCTGTTCTAATTGCTAACTTAACATTTAAAGCTCTTGATTTTAGATTTATACTCCCATCTCCAACAATAGTAGCAGACTCTCCTACTAAGCTAATCTTTTTTAGTTGTATAATTTTGTCTTTTAATGTAAATACAATATTACCTCTTTTTATCTCAAAACCCCTATTACTAAAACCTGGACTTGAAAAGGTCATAAGTGCGGGAATTGTATTTATAGTAGCTATTAAACTATTATATGCTTTAAAATCTCTAAGTACACCACCTTTAATATCTATATTCCCTACATAGCCACTCTTTTTTTCACCTTTAATATGAATACTATAGTACCCATTACTAATACCATTAAAATGAATTAATGGGTGTAGAAGTCTATCTCTAATATTATTTGCATCTATATTTATAACTCTACCTCTTTTAGTAATATCTAAATGCTCTTTATCCAATTGACTCCTAAAGGTAAAATTACTACCACATTTTTTTAGCTTAAAGCTATCACTAAGTAGTAGATATGGAGAGTAACGAAGAATAGTACCCTTTCCTCTAACTTTAGAACAATATAATTTACCTTTTTTAGTAGCTTTAGTATTTGGTATTTGTGCTAAAAGTCTCTTTAAATCAATATTTATACCACTAATTTGTAATAGTCTATTTTTTGAGTTATATTGTAATTTTCCCTTTAAGATTTTAAAATTTGCATTTGCCTTAGTATCTACACTCCCACTAAAAGGAAAATGTTTAATCAAAGATTTTTTAAAATAAAAAGGAGTCTTTTTTAAATCAATAAAACCCTTTACTCTATATATCTTTGAAAATCTATCTATAGATATATTACCACCTGCAATTAATCTTAATATTCCATAAAAATATGGGTGCAAGAGAGTTAAATCTTTTATATAAATGTGTAAATTCTTTTTAGAATCTATATTTAAACTACTCTTAAATTTAGGAAATGCTACAAGCTCCCCTCTTCTATTCCAAGAGAGTTTAATTGGTACTTTTACCCTTCTCATTATAAGATAGTTAGTATCACTAGCTCCTAAATTGAGTCTTTTTATAAAAAGTTTAAAATCTCCTCTTTTTTTATCTAAATCAACTCTTCCTCTTAATTTACCTTTTAGTATTTTCTCATCAATTAAAAAAGAGTCAATTTTTAAATTGGAATCATTAAGTGTTAATTTACCCCCTTTGATTTTAAAGCTACTTTGATGATAAATTAATTCTCCTGCAAAGAGTTCTACTCTACCTTTAATATGAACTTTTCCTTTTACAAGAGGAATATGAAGTGCTAATTTCACTTTGGCACTAGAGTCTTTTTGTTTTACATCAATATTTATATTATATGTTTTAAGAATCTTTAGTGTATCACTATCTATACGTCCAAAGTAGTTTATATTTAAATCTAGTGTAAGTTCTTTGTCGTTAAAGAGATGTGAAAGAACCGCCTTGCTACCTTCAAGTGAATGTTTACCATATTTTGGATTTTTCATCAAAATAGATAGATGTCCATCTTTTAAAGCAACACTAGCTAATGGTGCATCAATAGTTTTAAGTTTGTCATTAAATTTTAAATGAACCCCTTTAAGTTTTGCTTTTCCTATTAATGTATTTAATTTTGGAATAATTTTTCCACTATTTAAATCAATACTCCCCTCCCCT